>DATHCF010000170.1:0-3633 GCA_035319705.1 Acidimicrobiales bacterium
CCCGGATCGGGGCCGGACCTGTGGATCCTGGCCCTGGCCCTCACCGGGTTCTCGGCCATCTTCACCGGCGTGAACCTCATCACCACCATCTTCTACCTGCGCGCCCCCGGCATGACCATGTTCAGGATGCCCATCTTCACCTGGAACATGCTGGTCACCGCCATGCTCATCCTCATCGCCTTCCCCATCCTCACCGCCGCGGTGGTGCTTCTGTTCTGTGACCGGCACTTCGGCACCCACATCTACACCGTGCAGGGCGGGGGGGTCCCGGTGCTGTACCAGAACCTCTTCTGGTTCTTCGGGCATCCCGAGGTCTACATCCTGGCCCTGCCCTACTTCGGCATCGTCACCGACGTGATCCCGGTGATGTCGCGCAAACCGCTGTTCGGCTACAAGGGCATGGTCTTCGCCACCATGGCCATCGCCGGACTGTCCACCGGGGTGTGGGCGCACCACATGTTCACCACCGGAGTGGTGCTCCTGCCGTTCTTCTCCCTGCTGTCGCTGCTCATCGCCGTTCCCACCGGCATCAAGTTCTTCAACTGGATCGGCACCATGTGGCGGGGATCCATCACCTTCAACACTCCCATGCTGTTCTCCATCGGCTTCCTGCTCGCCTTCCTGATGGGCGGTCTCACCGGCGTCATGCTCGCTTCGCCCCCCATCGACTTCGTGACCCACGACACCTACTTCGTGGTGGCCCACTTCCACCAGGTGCTCATCGGCACGACGGTGTTCGCCGGGTTCGCGGGGTTCTACTTCTGGTACCCGAAGTTCTTCGGCCGGATGCTGCACGACGGCCTGGGCAAGACCCACTTCTGGCTGCTGTTCATCGGCTTCTGGGTGACGTTCATGCCGCAGTACAAACTGGGCCTCGAAGGCATGCCCCGGCGCGTGGCCACCTACCCGGCCGGCCTCGGCTGGCAGACCCTCAACGTGACCTCCACCGTGGGCGCCTTCATCATCGGCCTCTCCTTCGTGTTCTTCTTCGTGAACCTGTGGGTCTCCTGGCGCAAGCCGGTACCGGCGGGCGACAACCCGTGGGACGCCCACTGCCTCGAGTGGTTCGCCACCTCGCCGCCCGTGCACCACAACTTCACCAGGCTTCCGGCCATCCACTCCGAGCGCCCGGTGTGGGACTTCCACCACCCCGACGCCCGGACCGTCGCCCACGGCGGCAACGGCCACGGCCAGCTGTCGGGTGCGGCGGCTCCGGCCGGACAGCACTGAGGCCGGCCGATGCGACGCGAGGCACAGCTGCTCATCGGGGTTGCCGTCTTCTTCGCCATCACCAACCTCGTCTACTGGTTGTGGGGAATAGCGGAGGGTGGGCCCACCAATCCAGCCACTGGCTTTGGAGGAATCACCATGCTGGTCGGCACCATCCTGTTGGGGTTCGTGCCCGGCAGCTACTACTACTGGTGGTCGAGGCGGATGAAGCCACGGCCCGAGGACCGCAGCGACGCCACCATCGCCGAGGGCTCGGGCACCATCGCCACCTTCCCCGACTCGAGCGTCTGGCCCTTCGTGCTCGGCATGGGCCTGCTCCTGGTGATGCTGTCCATCGTCTTCGGCCTGTGGCTGATGTGGCCCGGCCTGGCGCTGGTGGTGTCGGCCGCCGTGGGGGTGACGGTGGAGAGCCGCCGCGGCGGAACCGTCTGAGCGCTCAGAAGTACCAGCCCGAAGGGATCCACGGCCCGGGCAGGTCCATGCCGTCCACGAACATCGCCCCGCCCACCCGCACGGTGAGCCGTGCGGCATGGGCCACTTGGAAGGCCCAGCTGGACACCGAGGTGAGCCCGTAGGCCAGCGCCTCTCCCTCCACCCCGGCCAGGTACCGCCACAGCAAGGTGGCGGCGGTCGGCTCGTCGGTGGCGCCGAGCATGACGAGCCGGCCCGGGTGCCACAGCACCCAGCCCCGCTGTCCCCCCCGGTCCACCACGTCCAGGCGATGGCGCTCGTCGGTCAACCCGAAGGCCACGTCCTCGGTGCGCGACCTCCCGAGGTGCGCCTCCACGGCGCGCACCAATTCGAGGTCCTCAGCGCCGCCGGGGCGCCCGGCCATATCGCTCGGGATGGCCCTGCGGCGGGGCACGCCCCCGAGCTCGGCCGCCGGGTGCATGGCCAGGCCGGCCAGGGCGTATCGCCGCATGGCCCGCGGATCGGAAGAGGACTGGATCATGCGCACCCGGGCGCCCTCGGCGTAGCCGAGAGCGGCGTCGAGCAGCTCCCGGCCCACCCCCCGGCTCTGGAAGCCCGGATCGACGAAGAGCATGGAAAGCCCCCAGAAGCCGTCGTCGCGGCGGATGGACTCGGCCACCCCCACCACCCGGTCGCCTGACAGCGCTACCCAGGCGCCCGGGCCGTCACGCTCCACGAAGCGGGCGTGCGCTCGGCGTTGTGCCTCGAGCTGGGCCGCCGACGGCGGGGTGCGCGGCGGATGGGCGCCTTCGGACACCTGCACAGCGTCGGCGGCGGCGATGACCGCCATGGCCTGCTCGATGTCGCCCGTGCGCATCGGGCGCAGGGCGGTGGGCGCGGCGTCGCCGGACGGGCTCGTGGCCGCAGCGTGGGCATCCACGGGCCCATGGTGGCACGCGCTCAGGCACCCTCCGGCGGTGGGTCCCACGGGCGTCTGCGCATGGGCTCGCCGCCGCTTCCCCGCCAGAAGCCCTCGGAGCGGTACAGCGGTTCCCCCTGTTCGGTGGCGTGCAGCTCGACGTTGTCGACGCCGCCCTGGTCGAACCAGGCCAGCACCGCCTGCAGCACCGCCCGCCCGTAGCCGCGCCGGCGGAACTCGGGCTCGGTGGACATCCACTGCACGTAGCCGGCGCGGCCGTGCGGATGCCAGGGGTTGGGAAGGCGCGGCACCACCACCCCGGCACCACAGCTCACCAGGGTCCCCGGGCGATCCGGATGGTCGGCCACGAACACCGCCACCTCGTCGCCGGGAAGCCGCTGTACCACGTCGCGCGCCGCTCGGCGCCAGGTTTCCCACTGCCGCTCGGACAGCTGCGGCGCCAGTGGGCGGAACATGAGCTCGGCCAGGCGGACGACCTCCGCGGCGTCGGCCGGCCCGGCGGCCCGGGTGGCGGGCAGGCTGCTCAGACCCGCCGGGGTATCCGCCGTACCCCCGCGCTGTCGGCGTCGAGCGCATCGGCGTCGACCGGCACCTCGATGAAGGTGGGAACCGGCGTCGGCTCCAGCTCCCGGTGCCCGTCGCCCGGCCGCATGTCGCTTCTCGTCACCTCGTACTCGCCGGTGGCCGAGCGCGTCACCACGTTGGCCCGCTTGCGCTTGCCCACACCTGGCGTCTGGTTCATGTCGATGCACAGCCGCCAGGCCACGAAGAACACGATGACGGGAACGATGATCACGGCGAAGCGGAAGAACCACAGCACGCTGTTGAGCGAGATCTGGAAGAAGTTGGCCAGCACGTCGGTGGCGCTGGCTCCGAACAGCGTGAAGAAGAAGCCCAGGGCCCCCGCCCCCAGCGCCGTGTGCAGCGGGCGCTCCCGTGGCCGGATGAGCAGGTTGTGCATGGCCTTGTCGCCGGTGATGCGGGGCTCGAGGAATGGCCACAGGTAGAAGATGGTGAAGGTGATGCCCGGGAACAGCACGGCCGGGAGGAAC
>DATHCF010000171.1:0-6689 GCA_035319705.1 Acidimicrobiales bacterium
GAGCGCAGGATCGAGCGGAGCGCCGAGGCGAAGGTCAGCCCGGCCTTGACGTTGAGCTGCACCTGGTTGATGCCCTTGATCCGCAGCTCGACCGGATCCTCGACCGTGATGATGTTGCGATCCGTCGAGTTGAGCGCGGCCAAGGTGGCGTACAGCGTCGTCGTCTTGCCGCTTCCCGTCGGTCCGGTCACGAGAATCGTTCCGTAGGGCTTGGTGTAGACGTTCTTGTAGGCCTCGAGCAGCTCGGGGTCGAAGCCCAGATCCTCGAAGCCGAGCACTACGTTGGACTTGTCGAGCACCCGCATGACGACCTTCTCGCCGTAGATGGTGGGGAGGGTGGCGATGCGCAGGTCGATCTGGCGGCTGCCCACCGTCAGGGAGATGCGGCCGTCCTGTGGGATGCGGTGCTCGGCGATGTTGATGTCCGCCATGACCTTCAGGCGGGTAGTCACCGCACCGGCGATGGCCCGGGGAGCGGTGGAGGCGTCGTGGAGGACGCCGTCGATGCGGTAGCGGATACGCAGGTTGTCGGCGGTGGGCTCGACGTGGATGTCCGAGGCCCGCTCATTCAGCGCCTGGAGGATGAGCAGGTTCACGTAGCGGACGATGGGGGCTTCGTCCACCACCGCAGAGAGCCCGGCCAGATCCTCGTCGGGCTGCGCGAAGTCCGAGGCGGCGGCGGCCCCCGCCTCGGTGGCGTCGCCACCTTGGTTGTAGGCCCGCTCGATGTAGGTGTGCAGCTGGGAACGGGTGACGACAACGGTGACGAAATTGCGCCCAAGGATGGTGCGCAGGTCGTCCATGGCGAACACGTCGGTGGGATTCGAGGTGGCCACCAACGGAGCGTCATTCGGGCTCCGGCCGATGACGAGAACGTTGTGGTGCCGTGCCGTGGCCTCGGGAAGGGCGTAGACGGCGCTGTAGTCGACGGGCCGAAGGTCCAGGTCGACGAACTCGAGCCCCATCTCCTGGGCCATGCCCCACATGAGGTCCGCCTCGGTAACCAGTTTCTTGGTGGTGAGGATGCGGGTGATGGCCTGACCGGTCCGGTCGCGCTCTTCGAGCACTTCGCGCATGGCCGCCAACGACACCCGCTCGCCTTCGACCAGCACCCGGGCCAGAGGGGGCAGCGACGAGATCTCCAGCGGCGTGGCCTCGCCCGGAGGCGCCGCCTCCGCGAACGCGGCCGCCGCGGCGTCGTCGCCGGACGAGGATGCGATCAGGAGCTCGTCCGGATCGGTTAGCTCGTCGAAGGTCTCGAGAGTGCCGGTCTCCGCGCTGGTCGGGGCATCGAAGTCAAGGGCGTCGGCATCCGCTGAGTCCTCGACGACCGGCGGTACAGAGAGCTCGGCGAAGTCCTCGAGTACGGGCGACTCGGTGAACTCGGGGAAGTCGTCCAGCAGCGACGAGTCCTCGAGCCCCGACGACCCCTCGACGACCGGTGGTACCGCGAGCTCCGGGAAGTCTTCGATCCCCGGCGGGGCCTCGAGCACCGGCGGGACCGCCAGCTCGGGGAAATCCTCCAACCCCGGCGGAGGCGCTGGCACGGGTGGGACAGCCAGCTCCGGGAAATCCTCGATCCCCCTCTCCTCGAGCGCCGGCGGCTCTTCGAATACCGGCGGCGCCTCGAGCACCGACACCGCGGCGGCAGCCGCGCTGGCAGCGGCGGCAGCCGATGGGGCGCCGCCAGAGTAGATACGGTCGAGGTAGTGCTCGATCTGGTTCGGATCGGACACCACGGCGATGAACTCCCGGCCCAAGCTGGCTCGAAGTGTGTCGACGGCCACGAGGTCGTCCGGGTCGGCCATGGCCACCACCGGGATCCCGAAGCGGCGGCCGATGGGCACCACGTGGTGGTGGCGGGCAATGGCCGCAGGCAGCACCGAGGCCGCGCTGGTATCGACGGTGACCTGCTCGAGATCAACGTGCTGGAGACGCTTTTCGGTCGCCGCGGCGGATACGGCCTCGACCCCGGCCATGCGCTTTCCATCGGCAGGCCGTCGTTGAGAATTGAATAGAAGTACGCCACCCCCATTGAGCCCGACCCCCGGCCGCACCACACGCCCCGTGCTACGGTCACGAACGCCATGGGCTCGGGTCGTCGACCGGGGGTTCACCCAGGTCACGGCCCACGACCGGGCATCTCCGCACCCCGCCTCCCGCAACCAGCCCGGCGCGGGGCCAGTGACCGCCGAGCGCCGCTCGCAGTGGCTGGCTCCAGCCACCTCCCACGCTGAGTGACCCAGCCCGTGGCGTGGACGCATCTGGCCGGCGCAACCGGCACCACGGCCACCGTGCCCCGATGGGCGCTGCTGACCCTGGCGGGTGTGGTGGGACTGGCGCTGGGTTCGTTCGCCAACGTGGTGATCTACCGCGCGCCCCGCCACTTGTCGGTGGCGCACCCGCCGTCGTTCTGCCCGGTCTGCTCCACGCCCATCAGGCCCATCGACAACATCCCGTTGCTGTCGTGGCTCGCTCTACGGGGACGGTGCCACACGTGCGGGGCGCCGATCGCAGTGCGCTATCCCTTGGTGGAAGCGGGAACCGGCATCCTCTTCGTGCTCCTCGCCTTGGCCTCAGGCCTGCACTGGTCGGTATTCGGGCTCTGCCTGTTGGCCGGCACCTTGGGGATCGCCGCGGTGATCGAGCTCGACCATCAGGTGCCGCCACGGGCGCTCTCGGAGATCGGGGCCGCACTCGGGTTGGCCGGCCTGGCCGCATCTGCCGGAGTCGAGCATCACTGGTCGCGCTTCGTCGGCGCAGCAGCGGGAGCAGTCCTGGGCGCGCTCCTCACCCCCGCCATCCGACGCTGGGCGAGATCAGTGGGGCGGCTGGGCGACGAGCGCTGGTGGGTCCTGGTCCCGGCCGGCGCCGTGCTCGGCTGGTCGGGGCCGATCGGTGCTGCGGCCGGAACCGGCGTTCTCTGCCTGGCCGTGCTGGCCCTGCCGGGGCTGCGCCCTGCCCCTGAGCCGATGGGCAACGGTTCCCGAAGACGCGCCCGCACGGGCGCCGCAGGTCCGGCGGTGTCGGCAGCCGTCGCCGCCGCGGTGGCGCTCGTCGTGGCTGTGGCGGCCGGCTCGCCCCTCGGCTGACCGCAGGGCTAGGGGGCAGCGACGAAAGTACCCCGGCCGGTGCGCACCACTCCGCTGCGCTCGAGCATCAGCTTGAGGTCGTGCGGGTTCGACGCCGCCTGCATGGCGTCGCGCAGGCTGACGGTGCCGTTCGTGACAAGGCCGGCGAGTGACTGGTCGAAGGTCTGCATGCCGTAGAAGTCACCGTCGGTCATGATCTGGTCGATCTCGGAGGTCTGCAGCGGGTTCACGATGGCCTGCTGCACCCGGCCGTTCACGACCATGACCTCCACCGCCGGCACCCGGCCCTCGCCGTCGGCGCGCGGGATCAGACGCTGACACACGGTGCCCTTCAGAGCGGCAGCCAGGCTGACGCGGATCTGCCCGTGCTGGTGAGGTGGGAAGAAGTCGACGATGCGGTTCACCGTCTCGGTGGCGGTGGTGGTGTGCAGGGTCGAGAAGACGAGGTGCCCGGTCTCCGCCGCCGTCAGAGCGGTGTACACCGTTTCGGGGTCGCGCATCTCGCCGACGAGGATCACGTCGGGGTCCTGTCGCAGGATCACGCGCATGGCGGTGGTGAAACTCGCCGTGTCGAACCCGACCTCGCGCTGGTCGATGGCCGCCAGGTCGTCCTGGTGCAGGTACTCGATGGGGTCCTCCACGGTGATGACGTGGCAGGACCGGGTGTGGTTGATGTGGTCGATCATGGCGGCCAGGGTGGTGGTCTTGCCCGATCCCGTCGGGCCGGTGACCAGAACCAGGCCCCGGTGCTCCTCCGAGAGGTTGCGGACCACGTCGGGCAGGCCCAGCGCCTCGATGGTCGAGGAGTTGGTGCGCACCCGCCGCATGGCGAGCGCCACCGAGCCCCGCTGGACGAAGGCGTTGACACGGAAGCGGCCGAGGCCGGCGACGCTGTAGGCGAAGTCGACCTCGTGCGTCGAATCGAAGCTGTTCCTCAACTCCGGCGGCACAATGGCTTCGACCAGTGCCCGGGTGTCCTCGGCGCTCAAGGGTGCCTCGTTCTGAAGTGTCCTCAAGCTGCCGTTCACCCGCATCCGCGGGGGCGCCCCAGCCTTGACGTGGAGGTCGGATCCGTCGAGCTCCGCCAAGACGTAGAGGAGCCTGTCGAAATCAGTCCTCTGCATGCCCGGGTCTCTCGGCAGTCTCCGCCTATCTCTGCATCCTGAAGTGGTGATTTGCGCGCAAATTGTGGCCTTGGTCCCGTTCCCACCGGCCTTTCGCGCCCCTGGGCGGACTGGCCTGCAGGTCGGACAGCTCTGAACTGCGGACCATCCACTCCGGAGCGACTTCGCCGGGACCCTCATGGAATTGTGGTCGAGTCGTCACTGCAGGTCAGCGGGAAGATCGTCACCGAATCGCAACGACGAATGAGGGTGTCAGAGTCCGGAATTCCGGCAATGATTTGGCTCATGGAACCCTTGGTCCTCGAGTCTTGCCACAGCACCTGGCTGTTCGACACCGAGCGCATGCGCTTTCGTCGTGTGCTCAAGGGTCTGGACCTCGAAAGTCCTCCGGCCTCGACCGGATGGCGGCCGTACTTCGGGTTGGACGTCGACCCCATCTCCGAGTCCTTCGTGGTCATGCTGAACCCCGAGGGCACTCGGCTGCTCCGCTCCTGGCGCCACGTCGAGCACTGCACACAGTGTGGGGGCGAGGCGACCGCGGAGCTCTCGCTGGACGACCTGCGCAGCGCCGCCCGGGCCTGACCGCCGCCCGGGCCTGACCGCCGCCCGGGCCCGAGCCCGAGTGGGACTTCCGGCCCCCTTTTCCGCGCCTGGCCGGCTGAACCTTCAGGTCGCTGCCTCGGGCGCCGATAGCTCTCCTGTCGGAATCGAGACGGGCGAATCCGCGTCTGCTGCTTAGCGCGGGCCGCCCGGAAAGCAAGTGGGGGCGACGCCGTGCCCGGAGAGTTAGTCCACGAGCAGTTCGAGAACAGAACGAACGGGCAATCGGCGGCCGCCCCGATCGAGCCCGCCCACTCCAGGGCGCTCTCGGCGCCGGAGCTGTGGCACGACATGCTGCAGCGCCTCACCCAGCTGGAAGCGAACCAGCGCGTCCTGACCAGGGCCGTGGCCGAGCTGGGCGCCATCGTGCAGAACTCCCTTCTCGAGCGCGCCGCTACTCCTACCCTGACCGTCCCTCCGGCCAAGGCCCTCAACGAGGCCCCTGCCGAGCTGGCGGGCCCCAGCGAAGACGCCACCCGAGACGAGGAAGAGCGGCGGCCGAAGCACCGTGGCCTGCACCTGCGCCGGCACCACGATGACGACGAGATCGCCGTCGCCGATCCCGTCACGGAGACCGCCGCCGAGGCCCAGGTGGTGACCGAGCCGGCAGTGGTCCCCGAAGGCGCGGTGGTCCTCGAGGCCGCCGTGGTGGGCGAAGCCGCGCTCGGCGCGCCGACGCACGCCGAGGCTGCTTCTCTCCACGCGGGCGAGGCGGTAGTGGAAGAGACGTCGCACGAAGAAGATGGCGGGAAGGCACCGCGACGCAGCCGCCGCTTGTCCCGTCGCCGGCGGCGCCAAGAGCAAGCGACTCTCGAGTCCCCGCCCGAAGAGGCCTACGCCCAGTTCGCGGCATCTCCGGCGCCGGCCGTGTTCGAGCCCTCCCCGGCGCCGCTCGCCAGCACGCCCGAGGCGCTGCACGTCATCGAGGCGCCGCAGCCCGTCGAAGAGCGTGAGCCCTCCAAGAGCCGGCGGGGCAAGCGCCGTCGCCGCCACCAGGACAACGACGCCGTCGTTTCGCCCGAGGCCACAGCCGAGGAGAGCACGCACGACAAAGGCCGTGAAGAGAGCCGGCGCCAGCGGCGCCGTATGTCCCGGCGCCAGCGGCGTGAGGAGCGTGAGGAGAAGCCGGCCCTCGAGTCCTCCGTCACCGAAGACCCCTACGACTGGCTCCTCGGCCAACCGTCGCCATCGGCGCCCGAATCTTCTCCCGTAGAGCCCGCCAGTGCGGTCGAGGCCCTGCGCGTCGTCGAGGCGCCGCAGCCCGTCGCCGAAGAGCGTGAGCCCTCCAAGAGCAGGCGGGCCAGGCGCGCTCGCCGCCGCCAGGACAAGGACGCCAAGGCCGCTGTTGCCGAGGTCCCGTCCGTCGAGACGGTCGACGACACACCGCTCGCATCCGGACCGGTCGAGCAGGAGATCGAGCTCCCGAAGCGCCGGTTCTCCCTGCGCCGGCGCCGCGAATCCGAGCCCACCGACCAGAGCGCGGGGAACGAGGTCACCGACTGGCTCGTCGGTCTGGCCGAAGCCCCGGTGGCCGAGCCTGCGGTGGCCGAGCACCGCGCCGTGCCGGAGCCGGCTGTCACCGAATTCGCTGCCCCCGAGGCGTCCCAAGCCGAAGCCGCCTTCGGCGAGTGGGGACCGGTCGAGAAGACCGAGCCGTCCAAGCGCCGTTTCGGCCTGCGCCGCCGTCAACGCCAGGACGCCCGCAGCGAGAACGGCGACGCCAACGCCACCCCCTTCGATGTGCTCGGCCAGCCCGCCCCCTACGACGCCGCGCCGGCACCGCTCCACATCGCCTTCGCACCGGGCAACGGAGAGCTGCCGATGGCGCAGGTGGCCGTCACCGAGTTCCCCGTGGCCATGCCGGAGCCGCCGG
>DATHCF010000172.1:0-2343 GCA_035319705.1 Acidimicrobiales bacterium
TTGCGTCCGGGCCGATTCACGGTGGAAGCAGAGGTCGTCGAGGCGGCGGACGGCATGTCGGCCGGCTCCCTGGTGCTGGCCGACGGGCAGCGGGTGGTTCTCGGCACCGAGCCGGTGGTCATCGGCCGTCTCCCCGAGTGCGGGGTGGTGCTGAGCGACCCCAACGTCAGCCGGCGCCATGCCGAGGTCAGGCGCCAGGGCGCGGACGTGGTGGTCGTCGACCTCCAGTCCACCAACGGCACCCGCGTCAACGGGGCCCCTGTCCGCGAGCGGGTCCTGGTGGACGGCGACGAGATCCTGGTGGGCACCACCGCCATTCGATACGAGGCGTCCTAATCCCGGTGACGCTCATGGCCCCGCTGGCCACCGCCCTCGACAACCAGAATCTGCTTCGGGCGCTCGAGATCCTGCTCGTCGCCTTGGTGTGGCTGTTCTTCTTCCGGGTCATCCGCGCCGTGTGGGTCGAGGTCCGTCCCCCCCGGGCCCAGGCCGCCACCGCCGACGTGCAAGTCGGCCTCCCGCCGTCGACGCCGGGCCGCCGGGGCCGCAAGGTGCTGCGCCTTACCGTGGTCGAGCCCGAGGCGCAACGAGGCCAGAGCTTCGAACTGGCCGACGAGCTGACAGTGGGCCGGGCCCCGGGCTGCGGGGTGCGGGTCGAGGACTCCTACACCTCCAATATCCATGCCCGGCTCTTCCGCCGGGACGGGGCCTTGTGGCTGGAGGACCTCGGCTCGACCAACGGCACCTGGATCAACGGCGAGCGGGTGGTCGAACCCTTGAAGCTGTCGCGCGGCGACCTGCTGCAGGTGGGCGCCACGGTGTTCGAGGTGACCCGGTGACCCTGCTGCGCTCGGGATGCGCCACCGACGTCGGACGGGTGCGAACCGTCAACGAGGACTTCGCCGTGACCGGTCTCACCCTCTTCGCCGTGGCCGACGGCATGGGCGGACACGTCGGCGGAGAGGTCGCCTCGCACACCGCCATCGAGACCCTGCAGCACGAGTTCTCCACGCACCCCTCGGCGGAGGGGTTGGCCCAGGCGGTGCGTCAGGCCAACCAGGCGGTGTGGGAGCGCGGCCACCACGATCCCGACCTGCGGGGGATGGGGACGACGTTGACCGCTGCTGCGCTGGTGACCACCGACGAGGGCGACCGCCTGGTCATGGCCAATGTGGGCGATTCGCGCTCGTACCGTCTGCACGAGGGCGAGCTCGTCCAGCTCTCCCATGACCATTCGGTGGCCGAGGAGCTGGTCGACCGAGGCGAGCTCTCGGAGGCCGAAGCCGCCGTACATCCGCACCGGCACATCCTCACGCGCGCCCTCGGAGTGACGGACGAGGTCGACGTCGATCTCTGGCAGATGACGCCGGAAGCCGGCGATCGCTACCTCCTGTGCTCGGACGGCTTGACCAACGAGCTGGCCGAGCCGCGTATCGCCGGCGTCCTCGCATCCACCCCCGATCCCCAGAAGGCGGCCGAGGCGCTTGTCCGGTTGGCCAACGAGAACGGTGGAAATGACAACGTCACCGTGATAGTGCTCGACGTGGTGGTCGGCGACGACCGCGCCCCCACAGAGTCCCCCGCGTCCACAGGCCTAGCCGCGGCGCTGGCGGACGGGGCAGGCCCAGAGGCCTCCGGCTCGTCGCCGATCGGCGTGGTCACCTCCTCTCAGGTGACGAGCCCCGCTCCGTCGCTTCTGAGCCGTGCCGGCGACGACGCCGCGTCGGGCATGCGGGCCATGACGGCGCGGGCGGTGGAGGTGAACCAGCGGCTGCGAACGCGGCGCATCACCGTGCGGCTACTTCTGTTCGTCGTGGTGCTGGCGGCCATCGTGGCCGCCGGCTACGGGGCGGTCCGCTGGTACGTCGACTCCTCGTACTTCGTCAAGCTCCATGACGGCCAGGTGATCATCTACGAAGGGCGGATGGGCGGTTTCCTCGGGTTCGAGCCGAAGGTGGCGGAGCGCACCGGCGTCCCCGCTTCACAGGTCCCGCCGGCGTACCTCCAGGGCGTCTACAACGGCGTGGAGGAGCCGTCGTTGAAGGCGGCTCGGAATTACGTGAACGGGCTGAAGGCCATCGAAGGCGCCGATTCGCAGGGCCAGCCCTCACCCACCACGACGACAACGGCGAGGGGCTGAGATGACCGGGCCGTGCAACGACGCGTGCACCCGGCGCACGGAGGCGGCTGCGGGGATCGCGGCCGGCTCCCCTAGGCTCTGACCGGCATGGACGTCCACGAGAGCCCCCGGGTGCTGTCCGGCCGCTACGAGTTGGACCACCTCGTCGCCCGTGGCGGGATGGCCGAGGTCTACCGGGCGCGCGACCGGCTGCTCGACCGCCC
>DATHCF010000173.1:0-5002 GCA_035319705.1 Acidimicrobiales bacterium
CGAGTTATAACCGGAAGTTGTGGATCCGCGATCGCCTGAAGGGCGCGACGTACCCTCCAAGTTGACCAACCAACGAATCCGCCGGATGAAGCCGGCGGGGAGGAGTACGCCAATGTTGAAGCTAGTCCATGACGCCGCCGCTGACGCGGTTGGTGACGAAGAACCCGCTGTGCTGGGCCTCGACGAGATCTGCCGGGTGGCCGCCCAGGACATGATCGCCGTGGCCCTTCTGGCCAAGCGCCGGGCCTATCTGGAGGCCCACGCCGAGCTCCTCGACGAGGCCGGCCACCGCCTGGTGGTGGGCAACGGACGGGCCCGGGCCCGCACGGTGACCACCGGGGCCGGCGCCATCGAAGTCCACGCTCCGCGCGTCGATGACCGGCGCGACGGGGAGAAGTTCACCTCGGCCATCCTGCCGGCCTACATGCGCAAGTCCCCCAAGGTGACCGAGGTGCTGCCGATCCTGTACCTGCGCGGGCTGTCCACCGGGGACTTCGCGCCGGCCCTCGGCGAGTTCCTCGGCACCGAGGCGGGGCTGTCGGCATCGACGATCACCCGGCTCACCGAAGCCTGGCAGGCCGAGCACGCCGAGTGGTCCGAGCGAGATCTGTCGGGTGTCGACTACGTCTACTGGTGGGTCGATGGCATCCACTTCAACGTGCGCCTCGAAGACGACCGGCTGTGTACGCTCGTGATCGTCGGCGTGCGCCTCGACGGCACGAAAGAGCTGGTGGCACTGGCCGACGGGTACCGGGAGTCGACCGAGTCCTGGGCCGAGCTGCTGAGAAGCCTCCGCCACCGGGGCCTCAGCGCTCCGGTGCTCGCCACCGGCGATGGGGCGCTCGGGTTCTGGGCGGCGCTTCGCGACGTGTTCCCCGGCACCAAAGAGCAGCGCTGCTGGGTGCACGCCTCGGCGAACGTTCTCGACGCCATGCCCAAGCGGGTCCATCCCGAGGCCAAGACGGCACTGGCCAAGATCTACAACGCCGAGAGCCGCGCCCAGGCGCTCGAGGCAGTCCGGGCCTTCGCCGGCGAGTTCAAGGACTTCGACAAGGCGGTGAAGAAGGTCACCGGCAACCTCGACGCCCTGCTCGCCTTCTACGACTTCCCCGCCGAGCACTGGATCCATCTCCGCACGACCAACCCCATCGAGTCGACGTTCTCGACGGTGCGGCTGCGCACCCGGGTCACGAGAGGCGCCGGTTCGCGTAAGGCCGCTCTGGCGATGGCCTACACGCTGCTCGACGCCGCCCAGGACCGGTGGCGCAAGATCGGTGGTGCCGAGCTGGTTGCCCTCGTGCGCGCCGGTGCGGTGTTCATCGACGGCACGTTGCAAGAAAGGAAGGAGCCGATTTCGATCAAGAAGACCGGACGCACGTCGAAGTCAGGGTCCGTCGCCGCCTGACAGCGATTTGCTCATCCACAACTCTTGACTATTTCTCCGACCGTTCGCAAGCGGCATCACGTATCGGGCGGGCTGAGTCAGCTATGGCTGGGCAGAAGGCGGCGCAGAAAACTCTGGAGCAAGTTGATTCATCGCACCCTCGAATCCCACGTAGAAGCTCGGATTTCCCTCTTCGAATGAGCCGAGCCTCCCGTTGTCGAGGCTTTGGCAACCGCTCGCCGAAACCCAGAGGCCCACGTCCTTCCGGGACGAATAGGAGAAAGCGATGGTCGCCACTGTGCCGAACGCTGCCGGGCACGCAGGCGGAGGAACCGCTGGTGGTTTGAGGCTCAGGGCCCGTATCGCATTGGCGAGGGTTCCAGCACCAGTCGAGCCAAGCCGCACCTGTCGTCCCAGCGCCCCCGGATTCGGCAGGTTCGTTCCGTTGAACCAGCAGACGAGTCCCGCCCGCGGTTTTGCCGGTACCAGAGGGGGACCCGAAAACGTGTTGACCACGTCCTCGTACGGGCTGAAAGACGAGAGACAACCCTGGACGACGCTCAGTCGAACCTTCGGCGCTCTCGACACATGCCACACCAACGCCCCGGCTCGTTGATGCGAGCATCCTGTCGCCAGCGAAGCTGCGATCACAGCCGCCGCAAATCCCTGAACGACATTCAGCTTCATTCCGGCTCAGTTTGTGCGCCGATTTGTGACTGATCAACCGTCGGTAGTCGGGGACGCTCGGGCTACTTGGTCCGGTTCGGCCTGGTCGGGACCGGGACCGGGGCTTCCGACGGCCGGGCCGCCCTGGCATGACGGCCCGGCGTGATCCCGGTCGGTTAGCCTCCGAGCCGGGGTGCGACGTAACGGCACTTTCCGGTCGGGGGCGGAGACACCCGGTGTCGGCATCACCATCCAACGTGACGCTGTTCGCGGTTCTGCCATCACCCTGACGATGCTCAGTACCGAAACCGTCAAAAAAGACCATGTTGTGGTGGGCAATGGCGGTTTAGAAATCGGGCGTTGGACAGTCACATCTTTCGAGCCGGAGGTGAGGGTGATGTCACGTCTTGGCAATATGCGGACTCGCAATATCTTGGCGATCGGTGCTCTTGTCGTCGTCGCTGGCATGCTCGTCGTTCCTGGGAGCGCGCTTGGCAAGGCGCTCAAGTTCATGGGTATCGAGGGTACGAGTGGGAACCGGGCTGACGTATCGGCGGCAAATCAACTGCTGACCACCACGGCCAACCCGGCTGACTTCTATCAGCCCGGCTTTCAGTTTCTGCCCAGCGGCAGCACTGTGTCTTTCCCGGCCCCAACAGACTCGGCGCTGGTGATCACCTCGCTCCGAATCGATGCGTACTACGACCCCAGTCCTGGTGGCGGCAGCGACGTGTTCTTCGAGGTCGAGACAGGGACGAGCTGCGCGGGGTCCATGGTCGGCACATACGATGAAATCGTCAACCCTGGCGGCATAGGGGTGACGGTGATCCCGCTCGACCCCGGCGTCGGAATCCCCGAAGGTGACGCGCTCTGCGCGCAGGCGGGGGCTGGAGGCATGGATAGCGAAGTAAATCTCTCCGGCTACACCGTGCCGTCAAGTTCCGTGACCGCAGGCACCTTGCATCCGGCGGTGCTTCCAAGCCAGCCCTAGGCAGTGTCCAAACCAGAGCGGGTAGTGCGGCCCGTCGGGGGCCGCCCAACTCGCCACGTACCGAGGTACCAGACGTAAAGCTTGGTGGTGGTCAAGGCGACCGGATAATCCGCCGAGGCGTGATACCGCTCAGATGACCTCGGGGCCAGACCGACCGGGTGCGGCACAACCCGGATGGAGCGCATTTTGATATTACCCGGAACGTTTCCGGGCGCCAAAGGACTCCTGAGAAGAACGAAAGGGAGGCTCTTCAGTTGACGAAGACGGCTGGGGAACCGGACTGACTTGAATCAGCTATAGAAGTGAGCTGCGAAATATTGGGCTGGGACGAGGGACAGCTGGGCGCAAGCGGTCCTGTTCCACCACTGAACGCAAGTGATGACGCGCTGAAGGCGATCGAAGCTGTGCCGTTGTCGTAGGTCCCCGTTAGTGAAGCTGATGAAGCGTAAGAACAGGACGAAGAACCACCCTGCACAGAGATGGTCAGGCTAACAATGCCCAATGTGACAGGATCACCCGAACCGTCGCCGACAGACATCGGATAGGGGAGGTTGTTGACAGCCACCGTGCCAGGGACGGTGCCGACCGCTGGCCCCATGTCGATTGTGCAGCCGCTGAAGGTGAGGCTTGTCAGTTGAAGAGTCGCGGTTCCAGGCATCGCGGGATTGAAGTGAACAGCCGCCTGGGCACTCGCCGATGTGCAATTGGGACCACCGACGACAGCCGTGGTGAGAAGGTCACCGACTGTTACGTTTCTACCCCCGACGTTTCCCATCGTGAGGACGGTGGTTCCCTCGGTCATTTCACTGATGGTTGGGTCGAAGGCAACGCTGTCGATCGGACCTCCGGTACCGTTGATGCACGCTTGGAGCGCCTGTGAGGATGCCGATGCCAACCCCAAGCTCACGACGAGCGGGTGCTTGCCTTGGGAGTGCGAGAAGAAGTAGTAGATCCCCTCTTCCTCCATGAGACGTGACACGAAGGTGAACCCCGTCTCTCGGTACTGCTTGCTCCACTTGATGGTCTGTTTGGTCGATGCCTGCTGGAGCTGGGTCCCAAGCACCTGGCAGTCCCCAACCACCTTCGTGCCCCCGACGGTCATGGGGGGCAGTTTGATGGGCTTGGTCTTCACCGATTGAGGACTGGATGGCAGGTTGGTGCCGGGGCTTCCATTGCATTGCGTGAGCGTCTCGGTGAGCGTGATCTTCTCGTGACGACCAGAGGTCCCATCTGGTGTCAGCGGCGGGCTGAACGACAAGCCGCCGCCAGCGTCGCAGGTGACGTTGCCGATTGGCTGTTTTGCCGCGGCTGCCGGTGAGGCGGTAACTGTGAGTGTCCCGACGAACAAGACGACCACAACCAGCAGAGCGCGTGGAACGATGATCCTCGATAGTCGGGACACGACCCCAACACGCGACTCAACTTCACCCACGTCCAACCCCCTGGCCCGCACCAGCGCAGTGTCGACGCTGGGACCGCCCTGGCAAATGGATTATCCCCCGTTGTCGAGACGATTGCGAGTGGCGGCGCAACGGTGGCCCCGACCGGCTCGACGCTGCTCACCCGATCGGAAGTGGCGGTCGCCTGGCCTGGCCGGGGCTTCTTTGGATGATCGGAGGGGTCCGGGCGACCGGGTATTCCGGCCTGGCGCATTACCGCTCAGTCCGCCTCCAAGCCGGGGGGGCGAAGGAACGGGTGCGTCACGAACGCAGGAGGAGGTGACAATGTAAGGAGACACTTCCAAAAGCGGTGCTGAGCATGGGATGGAGGATCATGGCCCTCCGACGTCGGCCTTCGGGGGCAGGCGCCAAACCACCCTGAGCTGGTGTGTCCTGAAAGGGGAGTGATGGAGATGTAGAAGGTCACCACCACGAACTCTGCTGTGTCAGTGATGGAGGAACCGACCCTCCGGGCTCGCCGAACAGGCGGAGAGCCCAAACCCCCGCATGGGGCGTCGGTCA
>DATHCF010000174.1:0-4842 GCA_035319705.1 Acidimicrobiales bacterium
CAGGCCGGCGTTGTTGACCAGCACGTCGATCCGGGGCGCCTGGTCCAGAATCTCGGCCGCGCCGCGCCGCACGGAGGACAGGTCGGACAGGTCGAACACGATGAGCTGCGCCTCCCCAGCGCCGCCACCCCGGTCCGACAGCGCGGCCACCGCGGCACGGCCCTTGTCCGAGTTGCGCGCCGTCACCAGCACGCGCGCGCCCATGGAGACGAGCGCCGCAGCCGTCTCGAACCCGATACCCGAGTTCGCGCCGGTGACCACGACCACCTTTCCGTTCATGTCAGGCACTGGACCCATCTCCTCCTCGCGCACCACCGTCGAATCCGACCGAGCGACGATCGCCGCTCAGCATCGCACACCGGCAGGCCGCCACCCCTCCGACGCTCCTGGCGGGACGAACACGGCGCGAGAGCGCGGGACGAGCAGCTGACGACGGAGCACGGCACGAGCACGCCGGCCGCCTCAGCGCCACGTGTCCCTCGCTTCGACGAGACCGAGCTCCGGGTGCAGGAACGAGCCACTCAGCGTCCGTTCGGCCGTGCGCATGTACCACTGCGCCAGCTCCCGGGAGGCCTGCCAAGCCAGGTCGCCTACGCCGGGACCTGCGTCGGCCAGGAGATCGCGGATCTGCCCCGGATCGGACTCGAGGTCGAAGAGGAGCGGCGGAAACACGTCGTCCGACGCGGCGAACTGGACGTACTTGTGCCGCCTCCCCCGCGCCACCACCAACGCGCAGTGACTCATCGGGATGCCGAACACCTTCTCGGCCGAGCGGTCGACGGGATCGGCGAAGCTCCACTCGAAGTGGGCCGCGTCGCGCCAGTGCTCGGGCGGTGGTGCGCCGCGGAGAAACGGTGCGAGCGACCAGCCGTCCGCCTGCAGCGGAATTTCGGCGCCGATGTACTCACAGATCGTGGGAAAGACGTCGACCGACTCGGTGAACTCGTGGACGACGCGACCACGGCCTGGCTCGGCCTCATCGGTCGGGTCGATCACGATCAGGGGCACGCGGTAGCTCTCGTCCCAGTACCCGAGCTTCTCCAGCAACCAATGGTCACCGCCCATCTCACCGTGGTCGCTGGTGACGACGACCAGTGTGGTGCGGGCGAGCCCACTCGCCTCCAGGTACTCGAAGAGCGGGGCCAACGCGTCGTCCACCTCCCGCTGCGCGCCGTAGTACGTCGCCCGCACCTGGCGTCGCTCTCGCTCGTCGTGGGGGGCACCGACCCCGGGCACGCGGGTGGCCGTGGCCGCCAGAGGATGCAGCGCGGCCTCCTCGGCCGGGCTGGCACACCCGGAGAACGGCCCCACCGCCTCCTCCGGGTAGAGGTCGTGGTAGCCGAGCGGGTTGCGTCGGGGCGGGTGGGGCCGGATGAAGGAGGCGTGGACGAAGAACGGCCGGTCACCGTGCCGCTCCAGCCACTCCATCACCGCCTGGCGCACGAACGCCGTCTGGGAGAGCTCGGCCGGGAAGCGGGTCGGGGCCCACGTCCAGCCGTGGGAATCGGCCCCCGCGAAGCCCTCCAGGGGCTCGTAGAGCTGGTGGGGATCCGCGGGGACCTCGAAGCCCTGGGCGGCCAGCCAGCGCCCCCACGCCGGGCTCCCCTTCTCCCAGGGGTCCTCGACGATGGCGCGGAAACCGGGGAGCACGCCCTCGTAGGTGAAGAGCCGCTCGTCGCCGGGCGCCACCCGCCGAGGGTCGACCGACGTGTCCGTGTAGCCGAAGAGGACAGGGTCGTAGCCCATCTCGCGGGCCACGAGAGCCACGTTGGTGAAGCGGGCGTCGAGGGGGGTGCCGTTCAGGATCGAACGGTTGCGGTGCAGGTACGTCCCCGTGTACAGACAGGCCCGCGACGGCCCGCATGGCGCCGCGTTGGCCCAGTGGTTGGCGAACAGCACGCCACGATCGGCCAGGGAGTCGAGCGTCGGAGTCTCCACCATCGGGTGCCCCAGCGAGGAGAGGCAGTCGCCGCGCCACTGGTCGAGCGTGATGAAGAGGACGTTGCGGTCGGGGGGCATGCCGCCCACTCTTACCGACACGCACGGCGCAACCTCGACCGACCCGCACGCCCCACCGACGAGCCGACGCCGGCCGACCGGTCAGGAGGTGCGGACGGACGCCCCTCCCAGGCGAGTGCCGGCCTCAATCAGCCACGCCCCGAGGCGCGCCGTCAGCATCCGCCTTGCCGTGCGACCCCCCGTGACGGGCGGGGCGGCCGGAGCGCTCGCTAGTGCTGCCGCGCGTTAGTTCGTCGGTGTATTCGGCAGCCAGGCGGATGGGTCGTTGAGATAGAGGCCACAGGCACAATCGAGGGCCTCTTCGGCGCTGCCGGCGAACAGGCCGCTGGGCAAGATGGCATCTTCGTAGTCGTCGTGACTGGCCCGGTAGAGGGCGAACCCCCACAGATGGGCCGATCCGCCATAGCGCAGCCGGCACAGCTTGAGGACGGTCCCGTCGGCTTCTCGTCCGTCGACGTAGGCGAAGCCGGCCCGGAAGCGCACCTCGACACCGGTAAGGTCGCTCCAGCGCTCACGGGCCCGGGCGTTGAGACGCTGGCGGAGGCTGGTCTTGGTCGATTCGGGGGGTCCCTTCATCGGACCATCTTGGCCGCTCGTGCTCAGGCGGCGAGGGGCAGTTCGTCGTCGAGTCGGTGGGTGTCGAGGCGGGCCAGCAGGTCGACGAGGTCCGCCGTGGTGAAGCGCCAGTCGAAGGGGCGCGCACTGGCGTTGTAGTGCACGGCGAAGCGGGCGAGGCGCTCGGCCAAGGCGGCGAGGTCGGCGTAGTCGGCGCCTTTTACAACCTTGCGCTGGATGACCGAGAAGACCACCTCGATCTGGTTGAGCCAGCTGGCGTGGACGGGCAGGTGGACGAGGTGGGCGTGGGGCCACGCCGCGTGCATCCGATCGACCGAGCGCTGCCCTCGGTGCGAGGACCCGTTGTCGACCACCCAGTAGACGTTGGCCGCGCTGGCATAGGGCTCCTGGCCCATGACGTGCTCGGCCAGCTCCATGAACGGCACGATTCCGGTCTTCTCCGCCACGGTGCCAAAGAGGTGGGCCCGGTGGACGTCGTAGGCGCCCATGTAGGCGAGCGTGCCGCCGCGCACGTACTCGAACTCGACCCGGCGCAGGCGCCCCGGAGCGGGCGCGAGGTCGCCATGGCGGCGGCTCAGCGCTTGGAGCTGGGACTTCTCGTCGGCCGAGATCACATAATCGTCCGGGCCGAGTGGCTCGCCGTCATGGACGCGCTCGTAGAGGTCCAAGACCCGGGCCGCCCTTTCGGCGAAGTCGGGGTCGCGCGGGAAGATCCACGAACGGAAGCGCCAGGGCTTGATGGCGGCTCCATGGAGCCAACGGCGCACCGTCGACGACGAGATCGACTCCACCAATCCTTCGCGCACGGCCTGGACGGCCAGTTCCGCCGAGCTCCAGCGCGACAGCGGCGCCTCGTGGTTCGCGGGTGGCTCACAAGCCATGGCCTTGATCCCTGCTTGCACCGCGGCGCCGAAGTGGCGAGGCCGGCCCGGGCGACGACGGTCCGCGAGCCCTTCGAGCCCCTCCTGGGCGAATCGCTTTCGCCACTTGGACACCACGTCGACACAGACCCCGACCCGTCTGGCGATGTCGACGTTCTGCGCGCCGTCGGCCGCCGCGAGCACGATGCGCGCTCGCACGACCTGCGCGTGTGGAGCGGTGCGCGACGACGCCCGCTCCTCGAGGACCGTTCGTTCCTCGGGTGAGAGCCGAACTTCAAACGGCGAACGACGCGACATCGGCCGACCTCCTCACCGCCACCTCCCCTGTGGGCGGTTCAGGCCCTCAAATTACACCGATGTATTTATCGGCAGCGCCACTAGCAAAACTCGCCCGTCTCGACCGAGACAAGGGAATGCGTGGCGATGGATTTGAGTGGGCCGTTCATGAAGGAATACTTGGGGGCGAACCGCGCCTGTGCGAACCGGTTGCTCAAGCCCTTCGGCGTGCTTCTCCTCGGGTCTTCGGTGGAATGAGAGAACCCAACTCGCTGCTGTTCGGCTATGAGCGCGCCAAATACCTCGGTTTCTTGGATGCGGTCATCGAGGATGCGGGTGGCGATGCCGTACTTCTGCCCGATGACCGACAGGGGCGGCCCTTTAGATTCGGGCCGTGGGTCACTGTGGCCGCCCGCGGTCAAGGAGCCGAAGCTATGTTGCGTCCAAGAATTCAGAAGGTGTGGAAAACCGATCTCTTCCTCTCGTCGGGTGGGTCCTGGCGCTACATGGCGGCGACTATTAAGAGCAACTGGCATGACCTTGAAGCGGGTCCGGGCCTTCGTATCGGAATTGTGCCTGAAGCGCCGGACTTCAAACCCGGTGTTCGATTCCACAACGGTTTGTGGGTGGCGGTGTTGCCCGACCCGGATGGCTTCATGGGATTGTTCAATGACGCCTATTGGGCCGTGGCAGCCGCCGTTTGTACGTTGGGAAAACACGAGCGTCCCGCCTACTACTTGAAGCCATCTGCGAAGGCACAGCGAGTTCAGGCGCAGCTTGAGAAATACGGAACGGCCAAGGTATTGGAGGTCGAACATGCGATGGATGAGGCAGCACAGCAGGACCTCGTTGCGGTCGAAACCCGTTTGGTTTCGGTCGAGCCACCCGAATGGCTCCACATGACGGAGACCCGCGTCCCCGTGGTCGCCCCGAAGCCCCATTTCGAGAAACTCGATTGAGTGGCACCCATTCGGAGGGGCCTGGCGGGTTTCGCCAACCGTTTCGCCAATCCCTCCTAGGCCGTTCGCCGGAGCCGCCGGCGGCGGGTCGCGGCCAGCCGCTCGGCCCGCAGGCTCTCGGCCGCCGTGTC
>DATHCF010000175.1:0-2630 GCA_035319705.1 Acidimicrobiales bacterium
TCGAGCCGAGTCGTCATGACCGCGCCGCCGAAACCGACCGGCGATCTCTTCCTCGTCAAGAAGGGCAGATTGACGCGCCGGCTGCGCCAGGCCCGCTCCGGGCTCGAAGTGGTGGGGGCCAGCGGGCTCGAGCTCGATCGCGAACAGCGCGAGGAGCGGGTCCGCGGTGTGCTGGCCCAGCGGTCGCTGGAGACCTTCCTCCAGCCCATCATGGACCTGAAGAGCGGCCGGTCGGTGGGGGTTGAGGCGCTGTCGCGCTTTCGCGTCGAGCCGGTCCGTCCACCCGACGTCTGGTTCAGCGAGGCGGCATCGGTGGGGCTCGGGATCGACCTCGAGATGTTGGCCGTCGACAAGGCCCTCGAGATCCTGCCGCGACTGCCCTCGGGGCTCTATCTCTCCATCAACGCCTCGGTGGACACGATCATGTCGGAGCGGTTCCGCCAGGTGCTGTCGGGCGAAGCCACCGACCGGATCGTGCTCGAGATCACCGAGCACACCAGAGTCGGTGACTACGCCATGTTCCGCCAGAGGATCCAGGAGTTGCGCTCCATGGGTCTGCGTCTGGCCGTGGACGACGCGGGCGCCGGATATGCGAGCTTCCGTCACGTGCTCAATCTGCGCCCGGATGTCATAAAGCTCGACATCGGGCTGACCCGTGGCATCGACAGGGACCCCGCCCGCCGGGCCCTCGGCTCGGCGCTGCTCACTTTCGGCCTGGACGCCTACAACGCCTCCATGGTGGCCGAGGGGATCGAGACGGCCGCCGAGCTCGACACGTTGCGCGACCTGGGGTGTCCGCTGGGCCAGGGCTTCTATCTCGGTCGCCCGGGCCGGTTGCAGACCGAGACTCCGGCGATCGCCCAGCCCGGACAGCTGCCGCCCCCCGACCCGTCCGAGGAGCCGCCCGACGACCGGTCACCGGTGGTGCCGAGGGCACCGGAGACACCGGCACCGGTGGAGGGACAGGTCATCCGCCTGGAGATCCCGGCTCCGCCCGCCCGGGCGGCCGACGAGGAGGACCTCTCGGTCCCCGAGAAGCACCGCGAGGACTACGCCCAGCTCCTGGCCCTGGCGGCTGAGATCAGGGAGCTGCAGAAGGCGGCCGACGGCCGGGAGGCGCTGGCCCGCTAGGTATCTGCGCAGCGGGAATCTGGCAAGATTTCGGCCCTTCCACCGTGCCGTGGTGATCTGCGCCGAGGTCGACGTCTGTGGGCGATTCCGTCTCTGATTCTCCGGCTGGCGCCGGCGGGCGCGAGGGCGGACTGGCCGGCCTGCGGGTGCTCGAGTTCTCCAGCCAGATCGCCGGCCCGTACTGCGCCAAGCTGTTCGGCGACGCCGGCGCCGAGGTGATCAAGGTCGAGCCACCCGGCGGGGACTCGCTCCGGCGCCACTCCCCCTGGGCCGACCCGGACACGAGGGGCGACGCCGCGCTGTTCCGGTACCTGAACGCCGGCAAGAAGTCGGTGGCCGGCACGAGCGCGCAGCCGCACGTGCGGCGTCTGCTGGACAGCGCCGACCTGGTCATCGAAGCCCACGGGCTGGCCCTCGACAACGGTGAGCAGCTGGACGTCGCCGCCATCCGCGCCGCGCGGCCAGCGCTGGTCATGCTGTCGATCACTCCCTACGGGTGCGACGGGCCGTGGGCCGGGCGCCCGGCCACCGAGTTCACCTTGCAGGCCGAATCGGGGTCCATCGGGCTGCGGGGCCTGCCCGGCGGCCAGCCCTTCCAGGCCGGCGGGCGGATCGCCGAATGGGCTGCCGGCACCTACGCAGCGGCCGCTGCTCTGGGGGCGCTGTTCGGTATGCGCCGCAGCGGGCGGGGTGAGCACGTGGACGTGTCGATCTTCGAAACGGCCAACCTGATCTACGCCCTGTTCTCCGAGACGACCAACCGGCTGCTCAACGGCGGACCCGGCCGTCCCGAGCGGGCCTTTCTGACGCCTTCGGTGGAGACACCGTCCATCGAGCCCTCGGCGGACGGATACGTGGGCTTCTGCACGAACTCGAGCGAGCAGTTCGCCAACTTCCTGCGCCTGATCGAGCGCCCGGACCTGCTGGCCGACAGGCAGCTGGCCTCGGTGCCCGGGCGGGCGGCCCGCTTCGAGGAGTGGACCGCCATGGTGCGCTCGTGGACCTCGGCCAGGACGACCGAGGAGATCACCGCCCGGGCGTCCAAGCTGCGCATCCCGGTGGCGCCGGTGCTCAACGGCGAGACGGTTCCCGCCCACGAGCAGCTGGCCGAGCGCAAGGTCTACGTCCGGTCGGCCGACGGCGACTTCCTCCAGCCGCGCCGGCCCTACCGCATCGACGACGCGGAGCCTCCGTCCCCGGGCCCGGCACCCGGCCTCGGGCAGCCGGAGAACCCGGTCGCCTTCTCCGACGACGGGCCACGGTGGCAGGCCGGTGACACGGGCGCCGCTCACCCGTTGCCGCTCACGGGGCTCAAGGTCCTCGACCTCACCGCCTGGTGGGCCGGGCCGGTGGCCACCCATCATCTGGCCAGCCTCGGCGCCGAGGTGATCCACGTGGAGTCGCCGTCGAGACCCGACGGCATGCGCCTGGTGGGCCGTGGGATGGGACATCGCTACGACAGATGGTGGGAGGTGGGCCCGCAGTTCATGCACGCCAAC
>DATHCF010000176.1:0-13711 GCA_035319705.1 Acidimicrobiales bacterium
GTCGTTGACGGTCCACACGTGGACGGCCAGTCCGGCGGCGTGCGCGGCGGCGACGACCTGCTCGTCGACCAGCACGATGTCGCCGTGGACCACCGGGACCTGCAACGCCACGTGGTGCGAAGCCGGAGGCTCCTCACCGTGGCGGACGGCTCGCACGAACATGGCGGTCGACAAGGTGCCGGCCGAGATGGCCGACTGGGGGGCGTGGCGGGCGAAGGCCTCGGTGGCCGCGTCCTGAAAGGACGCCACGATGACCCGGTCACCCAGGCTGTGGTCGGCCAGCAGACGGGCCAGCTCTTCCTCGTAGGGCTCCACCGCCGGCGCCGTCTGCTTGATGTCGAGGTTGAGCGCCACGGCGGGATGGGCCTCGAGCAGCTCCAGCACCTCGGCCAGAGTGGCGATGGCGAAGTCGCGGTCGTCGGGCGCACGCCCCCGGTAGGGGTACTCGCCCGGCGGCCGACCGGGGGTGGTATCGGCGCCGGGGATGAACCAGTAGGCGTTGTCCAGTGCACGCAGCTCGGCCAAGGTGAGCTCGCTGATCCTTCCCCGCCCATTGGTCGTGCGGTCCACGGTGGCGTCGTGGCACACCACCAACTGCCGGTCGGCGGTGGCGTGCACGTCGAGCTCGATGCCGGTGGCGCCCAGACGGATGGCGCGGCGGATGGCGAAGAGGGTGGACGAGGGCGCCTCCCACGCCCCACCCTGATGGGCGTAGGCCAGCACGCGGCGCTCCAGCCACGGGTTGTGCGCCCCGTTCACAACAGCCCGGCCTCCTCGGCCAGCAGGCGCAGGTCGCGCTGCGGCCGCGCCCCGAGATGCGAGATGACCTCGGCCGCGCACAGGGTGCCGAGGCGCGCGCAGCCGGGCGGCTCTTGGCCGTGGGTGAGGCCGTAGAGGAATCCCGCCGCGTACAAGTCGCCGGCGCCGGTGGTGTCGACCACGGCGTCGACCGGCTCCGCCGGGACCTCGGCCACTCCTTCGGCCGCCACCACGACCGAGCCCGCAGCCCCTCGCGTCAAGGCGGCCAGCACGCCGGTCTCCTCGGTGGCCGACACCGCCTCGGCGAAGTGGCCGAGGTCGAACAGCAGCCGTATCTCGTCCTCGTTGGCGAACAGGACGTCGACCTCGCCGTGCAGCAGGCCCAGGAACTCCCGCCGATGGCGCTCCGCGCAGAAGGGGTCCGACAGCGACAACGCCACCAGCCCGTCGGCGCTGTGGGTCAGCTCCATGGCCCGGCGGATGGCGGCCTTGGCCGGGCCGAGGTCCCACAGGTAGCCCTCCACGTACAGCACCCGGGCCCCCGCCACGAGATCGTCGTCGAGGTCCGCCGGCTCCAGGGTCGATGCCACGCCCAGATGGGTGGCCATGGTCCGCTCGCCGTCGGGGGTGACGAGGACGAGACAACGGCCGGTGGCGTCGTCCTCCACCTGGCCCGCCGCCGGCAACGGCCCACGCATGGCGCGCCCGAGAGCCACTCCGGTCGAGGCGAGGTCGTGGACGAACACCTCGCCCATCTCGTCGGCCGCCACCTTTCCCACGAATCCGGCGCGCCCACCCAGGGCGGCGACACCGGCGGCGGTGTTGGCCGCCGCCCCCCCCGACACCTCGGTGGCCGGCCCCATGGACCGGTAGATGGCGGCAGCACGATCGAGGTCGACGAGGGCCATCGATCCCTTGGCCAGCTCCAGCTGCCCGAGGTCCTCCTCGGTGGCATGCGTCAGCACGTCGACCAGGGCCGAGCCCAGGGCCACCACGTCGAAGCGGCCGTCCTCCGCGCTTCCGGACGCCCCGGCGCCGGGCCCGGGACGAAGGGGTGAGGAGAGCGACGGCACTGGCGCCCGAAGATAATGCGACGGAGCTGGCGGTAGCCTCGCCCGGATGACCGGCGGAACGAGCAGTGGGGACCTCTCGCTCCGATACCGCCTCCCCTACAGCGTCTCTCCCCGGCGTTACCGCCTGCATCTCGCCCCCGACCTCGAGACCGAGACCTTCACCGGCACGGTGGCCATCGAGGCCGTGGCCCACGAGCAGCTCCACAGCATCACGCTGCATGCCCAGGAGCTGTCCATCACCTCGGCCCGGGTCACCAGTGGCGGACAGGCCATGGAGCCGTCCACCCGCGACGACGTGGAGCACGACGACCGGATCGTGCTCGAGCTGCCCCGTCCGGTGCCGGCAGGGGCACTCGAGATCGAGATCGCCTTCGGCGGCAAGCTGCTCGAGCAGCTGAGCGGTTTCTACCTGTCGAGCTACACCGACGCCGCCGGAGAGCGCCGGAGCCTGGCCGTCACCCAGTTCGAGGCGACCGACGCACGGCGCGCCTTCCCGTGCTTCGACGAGCCGGACCGCAAGGCCGTCTTCTCGGTGTCGGTGGACGTACCGCCGGGCATGGCCGCCTGCTCGAACTCGCCCGTCGCCTCCGAGCGCCCCGGCCCCGGAGGCGGGAGCACCGTCACCTTCGCCGACACCATCCCCATGTCGACCTACCTGGTGGCGCTGGTGGTGGGGCCGCTGGTGCGAAGCGAGGCGGTCGAAGTGCTGGGCACGCCGGTGCGCGTGGTGCACGTGCCCGGCCGAGAGCACCTCACCGGCTTCGCCCTGGAGGTCGCCTCCCACGCCCTGCGTTTCTTCACCGAGTGGTTCGGCCTGGCCTATCCGGCCCAGAAGCTCGACCTCGTGGCCGTGCCGGACTTCGCCTTCGGGGCCATGGAGAACCTCGGGTGTGTGGTCTTCCGCGAAGCCACCTTGCTCGTCGACATCGACCGGGCCTCGCGGATGGACCTGGTGCGGGTGGCGGACGTGGTGTCCCACGAGATCGCCCACATGTGGTTCGGCGACCTGGTCACCATGAAGTGGTGGAACGGCATCTGGCTCAACGAGGCGTTCGCCAGCTTCATGGAGATCGCCGCCGTCGACGACTTCCGGCCCGAATGGGAGCGGTGGGTGGACTTCGGCGTCGAGCGCGACTCGGCCATGGCCACCGACGCCCTGGACTCGACCCGGCCCATCGAGTACCCGGTAGGACCCCCCGAGGACGCCCAGGGCATGTTCGACGTCCTCACCTATCAGAAGGGTGCGGGCGTGCTGCGCATGCTCGAGAGCTATCTCGGCCCCGACACCTTCCGAAACGGCATCCGCCGCTACCTGGTCCGCCACCAGCTGTCCAACACCGAGACCGGCGACCTCTGGGACGCCATCGAGCAGGAGAGCAACGAGCCGGTACGGCGGATCATGGACAGCTGGATCTTCCAAGGCGGCTTCCCGTTGGTGACCGCCGACCGCCACGACCACGCCCTGGCTCTGCGCCGCGAGCCGTTCCGCTACGGCCCCGCCCACAGCCACAGCGCCATCGGCGACGGATGGCCGGTCCCCGTGCTGGCGCGCCGGCTCGGACGACAGGGCACCGAGCGGCTGCTCGTGGAGGACGATCCCGTCGAGCTCGCCACGGCGGCACCGGCGGTGGTGAACGCCGGCGGGTGGGGCTTCTACCGGGTGACCTACGACCCGGCTTCTCTCGCCGCGCTGGCCGGGCGATGTGCCGAGCTCGAGATCCTCGAGCGCTACAACCTGCTGTCGGACACCTGGGCTTCGCTGGTGGCCGGCCGGGCCGGGCTGGCCGGCTTCCTGCATCTGGCCGAAGCCATGCGCCGTGACCCCGAGGCGGGTGTGTGGCGGACGATCACCGGGGCGCTGGAGTTCCTCGACCGGGCGGCCGACGACGAAACCCGGGCGCTGGTGGCGGGCTACGCGCGGGCGTTGGTGGGGCCGTCCTTCGCCGCCCTCGGGTGGGAGCGCACCAGCGGTGAGGGTGAACGCACCGCCACCTTGCGGGCCGAGCTGCTGCGCTGCGTAGGCGGGGTCGGCACCGACCCCGAGGTGCAGCGGGAGTGCCTGGCGCGATTCGCCGCCGCCGGTGACGGCGGCGTGGCCCTCGACCCGGACCTGGCTCCCTCGGTGCTGGCGGTGGTGGCCCGAGCCGGCGGACGCCGGGAGTTCGACGAGATGATCGCCGGCTACCGCGACCCCCCGACGCCCCAAGAAGGTGTCCGGTTCCTGCAGAACCTCGGGCGCTTCGAAGACGCCGAGCTCGCCGGCCGTGCCTTTCGCATCGCCACCACCGAAGCCCGCACCCAGGACGGGCCGTTCGTCATCTCGATCCTGTTGGCCAACCGTGCCGCCGGCGAGGACACCTGGGCCAAGGTGGAGGACGACTGGAACGACCTCCAGGCACGCTTCCCGGTCAACATCTTTCCGCACATGCTCGAAGCCGTGCGCCTGCTGTTCCGGAACCCCGAGACCGTCACGCGGGTCCAGCGCTTCCTGGCCGACCACGAGGTTCCGACCGGTCAGCGCACCGTCGAACAGGCGGTCGAACGGCTCCGGGTCAACCATGCCCTCGGTCAGCGGCTCATCGGGTCATTGGGTGACGATCTGTCGGCGGGCATCGACCGGCTGTCCCCGGCCTAGGCCACGTCGGAGCGTCGGAATTGCGCAATGCGCCCGACACGGCCACACGATGAGCAAAGCCGCAGCGGCGACGAGCAGCGAGACCCGGACGCGCCTGCGCCTGGCGGGCGCGGCGAAGGGGTTCATGCCCGAAGAGGAGGGCATGGCCCTGTACCGCGCCGCGCGCCGTGCCGGTGAGCGGTGGAGCGGCGCCACCTTCGTCGAGATCGGCGCCTGGTGCGGCAAGTCGACGCTGTATCTGGGGGCGGCAGCCGGCGACACCGGGGCGGTGCTGTTCAGCGTCGACCACCATCACGGTTCGGAGGAGAACCAAGCCGGATGGGACCACCACGACACCGACGTGGTCGACCCCGCCACCGGTCGCATCGACACCCTGCCCTTCTGGCGCCGCGCCGTCGACGGCGCCGGGCTCGGCGGCAGCGTCGTCGGGGTGGTGGGCGATTCCCCCACGGTGGCCGCCCACTGGGACAGGGCGCTGGCCTTCTGCTTCATCGACGGCGGCCATGGTCCCGAGCCGGCCTGGGCCGATTACCGGGGGTGGGCTCCCAAGGTGCAGGTGGGCGGCTGGCTGGCCATCCACGACGTGTTCCCCGACCCGGCCGACGGCGGCCGTCCGCCCTACGAGCTGTGGTGCGCGGCGCTCGAGTCCGGCGAGTTCGAAGAGGACGGCGAGTGCGGCTCGCTGCGTGTCCTCAGACGCCGCCGGCCGACCGCCTCGGCTCGGTGAGGTCGAGGTCCGCCGGCAGCAGCTCGCCCCGGAACAGCCCGGCAGCCGGGCTGGCGTCGGACAGCGCGTCGGCGGCGAGGATCACCGCGCCCGCCGTGTAGGTGGTGCGTTCGCCCCGGGGGAAGGTGACCTGGTCGGGATAGACGAGGCCCGTGAGGTACGAACCGTCCTCGCAGCGATGGGCCTGGGTCCAGCTGAGCAGGTCCATCGCCCGGTCCCGGCGGCCCAGTGCGTCGAGGGCGAGCGCGCATTCCGCCGTCTCCGCCGCGGTGACCCACGGGCCCGTCGACACACAGCGCACGCCCAGTCCCTCCATGACGAAGGTGTCCCACCAGGCATCGATGCGGTTCTCGGCCGCCCGGCCGACCAGGGCGCCGGTGAGCACCGGGTAGTACCAGTCCATGGCGAATTCGGCCTTGGGCTCGAAGACCTGCGGGGTATGGGCCACGGCGTGGGCCAGGCGCCCGGCGGCCAGCTCCCAGTCGGGACGCTCGAAGCCGAGCGTCTCGGCGCATGCCACCGCGCAGCGCAGGGCGTGGTAGATCGACGAGGAGCCGGTGAGCAGGGGGTAACGGCCCGGCCGTCCGTCAGGATCGACCGACCACAGGATGGCGCCGTCGGCCCGCTGCCAGCGCAGGACGAAATCGACGGCCGCCTGCAGGGTCGGCCACATCTCGCCGAGCGCGCCGAGGTCGCCCGTGATCCGGAAGTGGTGCCAGGCTCCGGTAGCCACATAGGCACAGACGTTGGTGTCGAGGCGGGGATCCTTCACGCCGGCGCCGGCCAGGTAGTAGTTGAACCACGAGCCGTCGCCCAGCTGGGAGTCGACGAGCCACTCGTACGCGCGACGCGCCGCTTCGTGCAAGCCGGCCACGGTGAGGGCCATGGCCGCCTCGACGTGGTTCCACGGATCGCAATGGCCGCCCTCGAACCAGGGGATCATGCCGTCGGGCTGCTGTACCGCCACGATGGACTCGGCGCTCTGCCGCACCTGGGCGGCGCCCAGGGCACCGGGCACATCGGGCAACCGGCCGTCGTGCCGGACGGCGGCTGCCGTCCCGGCCAGCTCCTGCTCGACCGGCTTCACGCCGCCTCCGCCAGGCCGGCGCCGGCTGACACCCCCGGTCGTCCGGGCTTCTGCAGGTACACGACGAGGCTCTTGCCCACGACAGGGTTGAGCAGACGCTCGGCCACGCGGGTGAGGGCCGGGGCCTTCACGATGTCCCACACCAAGAGCCGGTGGTAGGCACGCACGAGCAGGTGGTCGTCACGGCGCGGACCGACCCAGCAGCGCAACCACCAGTACGGCGAGTGCAGGGCATGGGCATGGTGGCTGGCCAGCGGCAGCAGTCCCGCCCGGCGCAGCCGCCGCAACAGCGTGGAACGGCGGTAGATCCGGACATGTCCGCCGGGGACGTTGTGGTACTGGTCCGACAGGGCCCAGTTGAGGGCCTCGGGACCCAGTCTGGGCACCGTCACCGCCATGGTGCCGCCGGGGCGCAGCACGCGCGCCAGCTCGGCCATGGCGGCGGCGTCGTCGGGAATGTGCTCGAGCACCTCGGCGGCGATCACCCGGTCGAACACCGCATCGGCGAACGGAAGCCGAAGGGCGTCGCCCTGCACCGCTCCGGCTCCACGGTCGGCCGACACCTGGCCGGCATCGACCATGGCGCCGATGGTGTCGCGGACCTGGCGCACCTCGCTGTCCTCGGCGTCGAGCGCCACCACCCGTCCGCCGCGACGGGCCGCCTCGAAGGCGTGGCGCCCGCCCCCGCACCCCAGGTCGAGCAGGCGCTCGCCCGCAGACAGGCCCAGACGGCCGTAGTCGACGGTCAACACCGTCCCGGCGCTCCCTCGAGCCGGCGCCGACGATGCTCTTCCAGCACCACCTGGTACTGCTCGGCCGTGCCTCTGGCCGTTGCCGCCCACGTGTAACGGCCGAGCACCCGCTGCCGGCCGCCGCTGGAAAGCCGGGCGGCGAGCGAAGGATCGTCGAGGACCCGCCGGATGCCGGCGGCCAGCGCCTCGGAGTCGTCGGGATCCACCAGCAGGCCCGTCTCTCCGTGGGGGCCGACCACCTCGGGAAGGGCGCCGCCGGTGGTGGCGACCACCGGAACGCCGCTGGCCATGGCCTCGATGGCCGGCAGCGAGAAGCCTTCGTAGAGCGACGGCACCACCGCCACCTGGGCCTGGGCGTAGGCCCGGGCGAGCTCCTCGTCGCTGATCCCGGAGGCGAAGCGCACGGCCGCGGCCAGCCCCAGCCGGTCGATGGTGCGCGCCACCCGGCCGCCTTCGGTGGGCCGGCCCACCACCATGAGCTCGACGTCCCGTTCCGTACGCAACTTGGCCAGCGCCTCGAGCAGCGGCACCAGCCCCTTCATGGGGACGTCGCTCGACGTCGTGACCATGATGCGGCCGGGCACCCGGGCCACTTCCGGCAGCGGCCTGAACACCGTGTGGTCGACGCCGACGGGCACCACCGTCATGCGCTCGAGTGGCACCCCCATGTGCCGGGATATGTCGAGCCTGGACGACTCCGACACGGTGACCACCCGGGGAAGCCGTCGCGCCACCCGCTTCTGCATCCCGAGGAAGCCGAACCAGCGCCGCTGGGTGAAGCGCCGGTAGGCGTTGTCGGCCTTGGCCAGCGCCAGATCCCGGTCGACCGTGATGGGATGGTGCAAGGTGGTGAGCAGCGGCCATCCGTCGTCGAGCATGCCGAGCAACCCGGACCCGAGGCACTGGTTGTCGTGGACGATGTCGTATCGCCCGCGCCGCTGCCGCAGCAGGCGCCGGACCCGCAAGGAGAAGGTGCGCGGCTCGGGGAAGCCGGCACCGCACATGACGGCGAACTCGAGCAGGTCGATCGAGGAGTGGAACTCGCGCGGGTGCGGGACCCGGAACGGGTCGGGGTCCCGGTAGAGGTCGAGCCCCGGCACCGGCATGAAGCCGACACCCTCGTCGAGGTCGAGCACCGGCCACGGCTGGCCGGAGAACACCTCCACGCTGTGGCCCAGTGCACGCAGCTCGCGGGCCAGGTGCCGGGTGTAGACGCCTTGGCCACCGCATCGGGGATTCCCCCGGTACACGAGGTAGGCGACCCGCAGCCCACCGCCTTCGGGCGGTGCCGGAGACCGCGCCGGGGGGACCTCGATCCCGGTGCTGCGCTCCCAGGAGTCCCGCATGTCGGCGATGCGCCGTAGCGGACCTTTAACCATGCTCGTCGCCTGGGCCGACAGTCATGGCCGGTCAGCCTCCCCCGGATGCCGACAGAGGCGCAAGCGCCCAGGGGCGGATCGTGCCTGATGGCCGGGCGGCACGAGGGAGCCGGATCCCCGGCCTGCTCCGCGGCGGCGGTAGCGTGGGGCGGCGGCTCGAGCGCCGCGCGAGGAGCCCCGGCGACATGGCCATCGAGACCCTGCAGCTGTCCAGCGTGGTCAACAGCCCGGTGGTGGACCCCAAAGGCGACCGCCTGGGCCGTGTGCGCGACGTGATCGTCCGCCTGGGCGACGCGTCGCATCCACCTCTGGCCGGCATGGTGGTCCGCATCGGACGGCGCGACCTGTTCGTGCCCATGACCCGGGTGACCGGCCTGCAGGCCGGACGCGTCGAGCTGTCCGGCGACAAGCTGAGCCTCCAGCGCTTCGAGCGCCGTCCGGGCGAGCTGCTGCTGGCACGGGACCTGCAGGCGCGCCATCTCATCAACCTGCAGGGAGCGCGCCTCATCCGGGCCAACGAGATCGAGCTGGCGCTGACCGACGGACGATGGGAGGTCGTCGGAGTGGACGCCAGCCCCCGGGTGGCGCTCCGGCGCCTGCTGCCGAGGGCCTGGCGGGCCGGGATCCCGCCGGGGACGCTGGTCGACTGGGCCACCATCGAGCCGTTCGTGGCCCATGTCCCGTCCGCCCGCCTGCGCATCCCGTATCGCAAGCTGGCTCGCCTGCATCCGGCCCAGATCGCCGATCTGGTCGAGGCCGCCTCCCACGAGGAGGGCGAGGAGATCATCGAAGCGGTCGGTCAGGACAAGGAGCTGGAGGCCGACGTGTTCGAGGAGCTCGACGACGAGCACCAGCTCGAGTTCATCGACTCCCGCTCGGACACCGAGGTGGCGCGTCTGCTCGGCACCATGGCCCCCGACGACGCCGCCGACCTGATCATGGAGATGGACCAGGAACGCAGGCTCCCGGTGCTGACCCTCCTTCCGGCCCCACAGCAGCGCAAGGTGCGCGCCCTGCTCAACTACAACCCGGAGACGGCCGGCGGCCTCATGAGCCCCGACTTCCTGTCGCTGCCCGAGGGCACAGCGGTCAGCAGCGCCCTCGACGAGCTCCGCCACGCCAAGGCGCCCACCGAAGCCCTGGCCACCGTGTTCGCCACCGATTCCGAGGGCAAGGTTTCGGGAACGGTGTCGGTGGTCGGGTTGGTGCAGGCCCCCGAGGGGGCGAAGCTGGCCGACGTCATCCGGCGGGATCCCCCACATGTGCACGCCGACTGGGACCTGCACGCCGTGCTCCGGAAGATGTCGGACTACAACCTGACGGTGGCCCCCGTGCTGAGCGAGGACCACGCACAGATGATCGGCGTGGTCACGGTGGACGACCTGCTCGAGCTCCTGCTCCCCCAGGGTTGGCGGCGGGACTTCGGGATGGCGCAGCCGGACGAGTAGCATGCCGGTGGCCGCGGGACCAGGTCTTCCGGCCATCGTTTCCGAACACGACGAAGGAGCACTCGCTGCACGCTGACGGGTCACATCGACCAACACAGCGCGCACGTCGCATGACTGGACCGGCCGCCGGGCAGACCGGGGGTTGACCGGCACGGCGTGCGCGCCAAACGCACGCCCGCGCCGGCACCGTCGGGAGGTCCAGCCATGGCCGAAGAGGCCTTCGAGGTCGAGAAGGAGCGCCGCCCGACGGGTGACGCCGCGCTTTCCACCCTCGACCAGCCCACCGCCGTGCTGGACGAGGCCCACGTGGGCGACATCACCGGTGCCTTCGGGCGGATCAGCCAGCACGACGTCGGGGCCCGGCGCTCGTGGGGTGCCCGGCTGCTCACGCTGCTGGCCATCGTCGGCCCCGGGCTCATCGTCATGGTGGGTGACAACGACGCCGGTGGGGTGGCCACCTACGCCCAGGCCGGACAGAACTACGGCCTCACCCTGCTGTGGACCCTGCCGCTGCTCATCCCCGTGCTCGTGGTCAACCAGGAGATGGTGGTCCGCCTCGGAGCGGTCACCGGTGTGGGGCACGCCCGGCTGATCAACGAGCGGTTCGGGAGGTTCTGGGGCGCCTTCTCGGTGGGGGACCTGTTCATCTTGAACTTCCTCACCATCGCCACCGAGTTCATCGGGGTGGGGCTGGCGCTCAATTACTTCGGCATCAGCGAGTACATCTCGGTCCCCGTCGCCGCGGTAGGACTGGTGGTCATGACGGCCACCGGGAGCTTCCGGCGCTGGGAACGCTTCATGTTCGTGTTCATCGTCGCCAACTTCCTCGTCATCCCCCTGGCCGTGTTCAGCCACCCGGCGGCCGGGCCGTTCTTCCACGACCTGGCCGTCCCCGGGGTGCGCGGCGGCTTCAACTCCACGTCGGTGCTGCTCATCATCGCCATCGTTGGCACCACGGTGGCGCCCTGGCAGCTGTTCTTCCAGCAGTCGAACATCGTCGACAAGCGCATCACCCCCCGGTGGGTCAACTACGAGCGGGTGGACACGGTGCTGGGCTCGTTCGTCACCGTCTTCGCCGCCTCCCTCATCATGGCGGTGGTGGCCGCCGCCTTCGCCGGCACCCGCTACTTCAACCACTTCACCGACGCCCTGGGCGTGGCCCACGGCCTCGATCGCACCGTGGGGCACGCGGCCGGCGTGCTGTTCTCGGTGATCCTGCTCAACGCCAGCATCATCGGCGCCGCTTCGGTGACCTTGTCGACCTCTTACGCCTTCGGCGACGTCTTCGGAGCCCGTCACTCGCTGCACCGCAGCTGGCGCGAGGCAAAGTTCTTCTATGCCACCTTCGCCGCCATGGTGGCGCTGGCCGCCGGGCTGGTCATCCTCCCCCACGCTCCGCTCGGGCTCATCACCACCGGTGTGCAGGCACTGGCCGGGGTGCTGCTGCCCAGTGCCACGGTGTTCCTGCTGCTTCTCTGCAACGACCCGGCGGTGCTGGGGCCATGGGTGAACCGGCCGTGGCTCAACGCCGTGGCCACGGTGATCGTGTCCATCCTGCTCATGATGTCCCTGGTGCTCATGACCACCACCATCTTCACGTCGATCAACGTGACCGATCTCTCCCTGGCCCTGGGCGCGCTGCTGCTCGTGGCCTATGTCGTGGCCGGGGCACTCATGGTCCGCAACCATCGCCGCCGTCCGGCCGAGCCGGTGTCGCGCGAGCGCCGGGCCACGTGGCGTATGCCGCCGCTCAACCTGCTGGAGCGTCCCACATGGTCGAGGGGCAAGCTGACGGGGATGTACGCCCTGCGCGGCTATCTGGTGGTGGCGGTGGTCATGCTGGCGGTGAAGGCGGTCGAGCTCGGAGTGAAGTGACCTGCCACGTCACCCGTCGACCAGGGCGTCGAGGGTGACGGCCCGGAGGCTGCGCTCGGACAGAACCGGGGCCAGGAGCCGCAAGGTCTCGTGCGTGCGCCGCGCTGTACCCGGTGGGGCGAACTCCTCGGAGTCGTGCAGCAGCACCACGGCGCCGGGCTCCATCAGCGGCGCCAACCGGGCCTGCACGGACGACGCGTCCGGCTCCGCCCACTCGCGGCCCCAGGCCGACCACAACACCACCTCCAGGCGCTGCCGGCGGGCCTCCAGAAGTGTCGGCGTGCTCAACTGGCCGTACGGCGGCCGGTACCACCGGGGCCGGGGGCAGATGTCGTCCAGGACCCGCAGGGCTTCCTCGGTGTCGCGTCGTATCCAGCGCCACGAGTGCAGCAGATGGTGCCGGTGCTGCTGACCGTGGAGTCCCACGGCATGTCCACGGCGGCGCATCTCGACCACCAGTTCCGGATGGGCGGCGGCGAGCGATCCCACCACGAAGAAGGTGGCCTTCCAGCCGAGCTCGTCGAGCAGGTCCAAGGTGCGCGGTGTGCTCGCCGGGCTCGGGCCGTCGTCGAAGGTCAGCGACACCGCTGTGCGCGAAGCGGGACCGCGCCACCGGCACACTCCTGCGGGAAGTGCCTCCAGGCGCGCCGGGACCCACTGGCCGAGCACACACACGCTCGGCAGCGCGTGCGCCAGCGCAGCCATACCGGCGCCGCCGGCCGCCGGGGCCAGCACCCTTCGGTGCCGGCGCCGCTCAGGCAACTCCTACCGCCGTCCGCCCGACGGTGGCGGCGTCCTCCGGGGCGGGCCGCTCGAGCCGCCGGGTCCGCCCGCGTTGGTGGACGAGGCGTATGGCGGCCGACGCCCCCACCGTGGCCAGCGCGCCTACCACCAGCGCCACCCGGGGGCTCGAGGCCTGGGAGATCCAGCCCACGAGGGGGCTTCCGATCGGGGTGGTGCCGAGAAAGCCGATGGCGTAGAGGGCCATGATCCGGCCGCGCATGGCCGGGTCGGCTCGCAGTTGCAAGGTGGCGTTGGCGGTGGCGATGAAGGCGATGGAGAGCGCCCCCATGGGGAAGATGACGGCCAGCGCCACCGGAAGCGACGGGCTCAGGGCCACACCGAGGATGAGCACGCCGAAGCCCATGCCGACGAGGGTCAGCCGGCGGGTGTCGGGACGGTTGCGGCCGGCCACCACCAGGCCGCCGAGCACCGCCCCACCACCCATGAGCGAGGTGAGGGCCGAGTACGTCCCCGCCCCGCCGTGGAAGGTCAGCTTGGCCAGCAGGGCCAGCACCACCTGGAAGTTGTAGGCGAGCGTCCCGACGACGGCCACCAGCAGGAGCGGGTCGCGCAGCGCCGGGGTCCTCCAGGCATAGCGCAGGCCCTGACGGAGCTGGCCGCGTGCCCGTGGTACCGGTTCGGAGCGGTGCAGCTCGCTGCGGCGCATGAGCGACAGGCCGACGACGACCGCCAGATACGAAGCGGCGTTGACCTCGAAGCACACCGCCAGTCCCACCAGGGCGATGAGAAGGCCGCCGATGGCCGGACCGATCACCCGGGCGGAATTCATGACCACGCTGTTCAAGCTGACGGCGTTGGGCAGGTCGTCGCGGCCCACCATCTCGAGAACGAACGTCTGGCGGGCGGGGTTGTCGACCATGTTGACGAAGCCGAGCAGGCCGGCCAGCAGGAACACCTGCCACAGGCGCACGGCGCCGAGGGCGGTGAGTAGCCCCAGCGCCAGGGCCAGGACGCCGGCAGAGCTCTGGGTGGCGTACAGCAGCCGGCGCTTGTCCAGGCGGTCGGCGATCAAGCCGCCGTAGGTCCCGAAGAGCAGCATGGGGAGGAACTGCAGGGCGGTGACGAGCCCCAGGTCCACACCCTGTTCGGACGGGGCGGCCAGGTGGAGGACCAACCAGGCCTGGGCCACCGTCTGCATCCAGGTGCCGCTCACCGAGATCACCTGTGCGGTG
>DATHCF010000177.1:0-9463 GCA_035319705.1 Acidimicrobiales bacterium
GGGACGGTTGGGCGCCACCGAGAAGCCGCAGTTGCCGGCCAGCACCGTGGTGACGCCGTGGTAGCACGACGAGGTGGCGTGCGGCTCGAAGGTGAGCTGCGGGTCGTAGTGGGTGTGGGCGTCGATGATGCCCGGCGCCACATGCAGGCCGTCGGCGTCGATCACCTGCTCGGCGTCGTCGGGGTCGACGAAGCCGATGCGCGACACCTTCCCGTCCTTGATGCCGATGTCGCCGCGCCGGCGTGCCAGGCCGCTCCCGTCGACCACGATGCCGCCCATGATGGCCAGGTCGTAGGTGCTCATCGCTCTCCTCGCCCCCCGGGGGTGGCCGGGGATCCGCTACTCCAGATGCCTCAGCTGCTCCAGATGACCGACTGCAGCTCGGAGTAGGCCTCCAGGCCGAAGTCCCCGCCGTCGCGTCCGATGCCCGACATCTTGAAGCCGCCGAACGGCGCCTCGTGATGGCGCTGGGCGGTGTTGATGCCGACGTGCCCGGCCCGCAGCTCCCGTGCCACCCGGAACGCCTTGGCGGTGTCGGACGAGAAGACGTAGTCGTACAGGCCGTAGCTGTTGTCGTTGGCCATGGCCACGCCTTCCTCGTCGTCGTCGAAGGCGGCGGCCACGATCACCGGTCCGAAGATCTCCTCACGGGCCACCGTCATGTCGTTGGTCCCGGTGAGCAAGGTGGGCTCCACGTAGAAGCCACGCCCGAGATGTGCGGGGCGGCCCCCGCCGCACACCACCTCGGCGCCCTGGCGGCGTCCGGTCTCGACGTATCCCTCCACCCGCTCGCGCTGTACAGCGGAGATGAGCGGTCCGACCACCGTGTCGGGCTCGGTGGGGTCGCCCACCTTGAGCACGGCTGCGTACTTGGCCAGCCGCTCCACCATCTCGTCGTACACCGGGCGCTGGATGACGGCGCGGGTGGGCGCGGTGCAGATCTGTCCAGAGTGGAAGCTCCACGTCGAGCCGATGCAGCCGACCGCCGCCTTCAGATCGGCGTCGTCGAACACCACGGCCGCGCCCTTGCCGCCGAGCTCGAGCAGCAGACGCTTCATGGTGCGCCCCCCCGCCGCGGCGATGCGGGTGCCGACCTCGGTGGAGCCGGTGAAGCTCACCATGTCCACCTCGGGCGAGTCCACCAGGGCGGCAGCCGGCTCCGAGTGGGAGGAGGTGACGAAGTTGACCACCCCCGGCGGGAACCCGGCCTCCTCGAGGATGCGCACCAGCTCCACCACCGCCAGGGGGTCCTGCGGTGCCGGCTTCACCACCACGGTGTTGCCCATGGCCAGGGCGGGCGCCACCTTTCCGGCCATGTTCACCATGGGGAAGTTGAACGAGGTGATGCAGGCCACCACGCCCACCGGCTGGCGCTGGGCCAGGGCGTTGACGAGCCCACCCGGGGCGAGCGGCGTGGAGGGGGCCACCTGCGGCGGGAGCGACCGCTGGAGCAGGTGGCGCAGGTCGCGCGAGTAGCGCTCGAAGCGGTCGGCCGCCACCGGCACCTGCATGCGCGATCCCACCGCGGCGGTCGCCCCGGTCTCGGCGATGACGAGCGGCAGGAGGTCCTCGGCGCGCCCCCGGATGGCATCCGCCGCCTTCTTCATGAGGGCCAGCCGGTCGTCCACCGGCGTGGCGGCCCATCCGGGCAGGGCGCGGCGCGCGGCCGCCGCCGCCGCGTCGGCGTCGCCCACCGTGCACTGCGGCGCCAGGCCCACCACCTCCTCGGTGGCCGGGTTCAGCACCTCGTAGGTCCCACCCCCTGCTTCCTGCCACCTCCCACCGGCGAGGAAGCGCGGCTCGGATCGCGGCGCGCCGTGGGTGGCGGACGGGGACATGCGGCGATCGTAGCCAGGATCTGACGATGCGTCAGTTATGCCGTAGCGTGGAACGCGTCCCGGGCCGCGGCGCCCGGGGCGGGGACTTCGGAGGACGCACCCGCAATGAGCCCGGCATCCGCACTGCGCGACGCCACCGCCATCGTCGGCATCGCCCAGACGCCCTTCGCCAAGCATCTGGAACCGCCGGAGGCCGAGCTCGCCTGCCAGGTGATCGTCGACGCCTGTGCCGACGCCGGCGTGGACCCCGCGGAGATCGGCGCCCTGTGCTCCTACACCATGGAGGCCACCGAAGAGGTCGACATCGTCCGCAACATCGGCTGTAGGGAGGTCACCTTCTTCAGCCAGATCGGCTACGGCGGGGGCGCCGGGTGCGCGGCGGTGGGCCAGGCGGCCATGGCCGTGGCCTGCGGCCAGGCCGAGGTGGCGGTGGCCTGGCGGTCACGAAAACGCGGCTCGGGGCCGCGCCCCTGGACCAACACCTCGGTGCAGCTGCGGGTGCCGGGACAGTGGACCCGCCCCTTCGGGCTGCTGCGGCCGGTGGACGAGATCGCCCTGCTCACCCGCCGCTACATGCACGAGTACGGCGCCACCCGTGAGCACCTGGCCAACGTGGCCGTGGCCGTGCGCAAGCACGCCAACCGCAACCCCGACGCCGTCATGTACGCCAAAGCGATGACCCACGACGACTACATGGCCAGCCGCTGGATCTCCGAGCCCTTGTGCCTGTTCGACAACTGCCTCGAGACCGACGGGGCGCTGGCCTGTGTCATCGTCTCGGCCGAGCGGGCCAAGGACCTGGCTCATCCCCCCGTCTACCTGCACGCCTTCGCCCAGGGCCTGCCGGCCGAGCACCAGACCATGGTCAATTACTTCAACGACGACCCGCTCACCGGGCCGGCATGGGCATGTGCCCGCCGGCTGTGGGCCAACGCCGAGTTCGGGCCCGAGGACGTCGACGTGGCCCAGGTCTACGACGCCTTCACCCCGCTGATCCTGCTGTCGCTGGAGGGATACGGGTTCTGCAAGCGCGGCGACGCCGCCGCCTTCACCGAGAACGGGAACCTCGAATGGGGACGGGGAAGCCTGCCGGTCAACACCTCCGGCGGCGGCCTGTCGGAGGCGTATGTCCACGGGTTCAACTTGATCAACGAAGGCGTGAAGCAGCTGCGTGGGACCTCCACTGCGCAAGTGGAAGACGCGGAGACCTGCCTGGTCACCTCGGGCGAGGGCGTGCCCACTAGCGCCCTGCTGCTGCGCCGGTAGCCGGGAGAGGAGCACAGCACCATGACCAACGCGGCGGCCTTCTCGGGTGCGTACGTACCGAACCTCGGGCCGTCGGCCGAGGGCTTCCTGATGCCGGCGGTGGACGAGGAGGCGGTGCCGTTCTGGGAGGCGACCCGGCGCGGCGAGCTCGTCGTGCAGGCCTGCAGCGCCTGCGGGCGCCTGCGCCATCCGCCGCGGCCGATGTGCCCGTCGTGCCGCTCCACACGACGCGACTGGCGCACCGTGGCCGGTACCGGGAGGATCTGGTCGTTCGCCGTTCCCCACCCGCCGCTGCTCGAGCCCTACTCCTCGCTGGCCCCGTACAACGTCGTGGTGGTCGAGCTCGACGCCGACCCGCGCATCCGCTTCGTCGGCAACCTGGTGACCGACGTGGACGCCTCGCTCGACAGCGTGGACCCGTCGACCATCCGGATCGGCGAGCCGGTCGAAATGGTGTTCAAGCCGTTCACGCGCAAGGACGGGTCGACCGAGTCCCTGCCCTTCTGGATACGGCGTTCGGCCTGACCTGGGATCTGCGGACCGGCCGCTCAGCCACCTACACGGCGGCCGAAACCGGAGCCTCCGCCGCCCCAGCCACCACCCGAAAAGCCGCCCGAACCCTGGCCGCCCGTCCAGGTGGCGGTGGAGCCCACCAGCACCTGGTCGGCGATGACCGTGTAGTCGGAGGAGTTCGCCGTCCCGAGCACGCCGACCAGGCTGCCCACGCACACATCCGCGAAGGTGGCGCCCGGGACCCCCGGCTCCACGAAGGTGGTGGTGGGGTCGCTGGTGCTCACCGTGACGGTCCACGGCGTGCTCTGCCGCCATGCCGTGACGGTGAAGGTCCCGGCCGCCCCCGCCGTGCCGCAGGCCCCCGAAGCGGTGTCGCTGCCGATGGCGGTCACGGTGCCGAACACGCCACGGGGGACCGGCGGCGAGACCACCGGAGCCACGAACACCTCGGTCGTCGGGTCGACGGTATCGGTGCCGGCGTCCAGGGTGCCCACGGCCCCGGCCCATTCGCCCACGCAGACGTTGGCGAAAGACGGCGAGGTCACCCCCGGCACAACGAAGGTGGTGGCCGGCGGGGCGCTCACGTCCACGGTCCAGCTCGTCGCGCTGTGATAGGCGCTCACCGTGAAACTGCCGCTGGCACCCGCCGTCCCACACGCACCGCTACTCGTATCGGTGCCGACGGCGGTCACTTGTCCGAACACACTGTTGCGCGGCGCAGCGATGAAGACCCTGCTGGCGGTGAGGGCGTCGGTGCCGGTGGCCGAACCCCGCGCACCCACCGAGCTGCCCACGCACACATCTGCGAAGGTGGCGCCCGAGACCCCGGCCTCGACGAAGGTCGTCGTCGGGTCACTGGTGCTCACGGTGACCGTCCAGGACGTGTTCTGCCATGTGGTCAGGGTGAAGGTCCCGCTGCCCCCCGACGTTCCGCAGGCACCGGCGGAGGTGTCGCTGCCGATGGCGGTCACCGTGCCCGCCACGCCCCGCGGCGCGCTCGGAGGAGTGGAGGGTGCCACGAACACCGTCGAGGCGGTGACCGTCGAGGTGCCGGCGTCGACAGGGCCGAGTGCCCCGGCGTCCACGCCCACACAGACGTTGGCGAAGGAGGCGTCGGAGACGCCAGGATCGACGAAGTTGGTGGCAGGGGGGGCGCTCACGTCCACCGTCCAGCTCGTCGAGCTGTGGTAGGCGCTGACGGTGAAGCTGCCGCTGGCGCCCGAGGTCCCACAGGCACCAGCGGAGGTGTCGGTGCCGATGGCGGTCACGGTGCCGAACACGCCGGGCGTGTAGGCCCCGGTGCCGTGGAAGTGCCCGTCGTGGACGTGCGCGCGGTGCCCGCTCGCCCACGCCGCCGGCGCGCACAGCCCAACGGTGGCGCCCGCGACAAGCGTCACCCTGACGAGCCGCCTCGTGGTCCGCATCTCGACCCCCCCGATCCGGCGGCGCGCGCCGCCAATAGCGGCCCGCGCCATCTCGAGTATGAGGCATCCGACCGGCGCCCGCCTCCCCTGTATTGGTGAATCGGTCAATCAGTGACGTTCTTCACACGAAAGGTGGTCTTGCGACTACGCCACGGGCAGGCGTCCCGGTCGACTATGAGCGCCCGAGATCCGTCGCGCTGCGCACCCGGTACTCGATGAAGGTGGCGTAGCTCGACTGGCGGATGCCGAGCTGGTCGAGCTCGAGGGAGTGCGGGAAGCCCTCGAAGAGGCGCTTACCGGCCCCCAGGATCACCGGGGCGATGATCAGGGTGAGCTCTTCGACCACCCCGCCGGCCAGGGCCTGGCGGATGACGTCCGCGCCCCCCATCACGTGCACGTCCTTGTCGCCCGCCGCCTGCCGAGCACGTTCGGCGGCTTCCGTGAGGCTTCCGGCGAAGACGAACTCGTCCCCGGGCGGCTGCTCTTCGGGACGGTGGGTGACGACGAACGCCGGGATGCCCCAGGGGTTGCGGTCGCCCCAGTGGCCTGCCGCCTCGTAGGTGCCGCGACCGGCGATCACCGCTCCGTTGGCGCCGAGGACCTCCTCCAACCAGGCCTTGTCCTCACCGGTCGCCTGTCCGCGTGCAGGCGTGTCGTAGTTCCACGGCCCACCGAACACCCAGTAGTGGAGACGCTCTCCGCCGATGCCGAGGCCGCGACCGGGGCCGTCGTCGGGACCGGCGATGTAGCCGTCGACGGAGGTGGTGATGGATGCGACCACCTTTCCCATGGGTTGCCTCCTTTTCACCGCTGTGCCGGCGTTCGTCGTGCGACATCACCGAGACGGTGTCGCGCCCCGATCATCGCTCTTGTCGTCCGCCTCAAAATTTGATATCATTTTGATATCACCCCGGGAAGGAGGGTCCCGATGAGCATCTCCGATCCGACGAGCACCGCAGAACCGGTCGGGCACCAAGGTGTCAGGGTGCAGATCAGCGAGCAGCGGGCCTTCGCCCTGACCGGCTGGCTCGGCGTATTGCTGGTCGCCGGGTGCGTGGCCGGCATGGTGGTGGCCGCCCAGGACGGCACCGCCTGGTTGGCCCTGCCCCTCGTCGTCTCGATATTGACCGTCGGTGCCCTGGTGGTCGTGCCGCCGGGCCAGACGTCGGTGGTCCAGTTCTTCGGCACCTACATCGGCACCGTCCGGCGACCGGGGTTCTGGTTGGTGACGCCGCTCACCATCCGGCGCAGTGTCAGCGTCCGGGTCCGCAACTTCGAGACCAACCGCCTCAAGGTCAACGATGCCGACGGCAACCCGGTGGAGATCGCCGCCATCGTGGTGTGGCAGGTGGCGGACACCGCCAAGTGCACCTACGCCGTGGACGACTACGCCGACTTCGTTTCCGTGCAGTCGGAATCCGCGCTTCGCCACGTGGCCACCGGCCATCCCTACGACGACACCACCGGGACCGGCACCTCGTTGCGCGGTTCCACCGACACCGTGACCGCCCAGCTGGCGAGCGAGCTGGCCGAGCGTGTGACCATCGCCGGCGTCGAGGTCGTCGAGGTCCGTATCTCGCATCTGGCCTACGCCCCGGAGATCGCCCAGGCCATGCTGCGCCGCCAGCAGGCGAACGCCGTGGTGGCGGCCCGCTCCCGCATCGTGGAAGGAGCGGTGGGGATGGTGGAGATGGCGCTCAACCGGCTCACCGAGAACGGGGTCGTGTCCCTGGACGAGGAGCGCACCGCCGCCATGGTGAGCAACCTCATGGTCGTGCTGTGCGGCGACCAGCCGCCCTCCCCGGTGGTGAACGCCGGCTCGTTGTATACGTGAGCGAGCGCCGGCCGGTCCTGCTGCGGCTGGACCCTGCCGTTCACGACGCCCTCGTCCGATGGGCCGGCGACGAGCTGCGCAGCTTGAACGCGCAGGTCGAGCTGTTGTTGCGCCGGGCTCTGGCCGACGCCGGGCGCATGCCCAAGAACCTGTCACCGATGCCGAAGCGTGGCCGGCCCCGGGCGGGGTGACCCCGGAGGTCACCTGACCGTCATGTGTAGCGGGTGACGTAGCCCCGCTTTCGGAACAGCCCAAGCATGGCGGAGACGAAAGCCACGGCCACCACCAACAGTGCCAGCGTGCTCAATCCGGCGATGGCCAGCTGGCCCCACTGCAGGCCCTGGTGGTCGAGCAGCGCCCTGCCGGCGGCGAAGGCGTGGGTGGTGGGAAGGGCGACGGCCAGCGGCTGCAGGAAGGCCGGCAAAGCCCTGGTCGGGTAGAAGACGCCCGACAGCGGCATGACCATGAACAGAATGCCCCATGCCAGTGCCTCCGCCCCCGAGCCGAAGCGGAGCACGATCCCGATGACGAAGAGGGCGATCACCCAGCCCACCAGCAGCAGCACGGCGGCGACGGGAAGGATGTCGAAGCCAAGCGTTGTCACGTCGAACGCGTAGAACGCCGCCGCCGTGGCCGCCGCCACACCCACGCCGACGAAGAGCTTGACCATCCCGAAGAGCATCACCCCCAGCGCGTACTCGAGCTCGGACATGGGTGTGACCATGAGGTTCAACATGTTGCGCGACCACGTCTCTTCGAGCAGCCCGGTGGACAGCGCGATCTGCGACTGGTACACGACGTGCCACAGCACGATGCCCGACAGGAGGTAGGCGAAGGCGATCGACCCGGACCCGCGGTGGTGCGACACGAACACCCCGAGCGAGCCGAACAGCAGCACGTCCACCAGCGGCCACAACGTCACGTCGAAGAGCCGGTGAGGACTGCGCGCCAGCACGTAGGCATGGCGGCGGGCGATGGCCCGTACCCGTTGCCAGGCGCGCGCCGCTTCCCCGGCCCGCCCGTGTCCCGGCATGGAGAGCACGGTCATGGCCGCCCCCGCCGGACCGACCTGGTGCCGACCCGCGGCCGAGCGTCTTCCTCCCCGGCCAGGTGCAGGAAGACGTCCTCCAGGCCCCGGTGGCCGAACGAGGCGCTCACCTCCGCCGGCGAACCGTCGGCCACCACCCGGCCCTTGGAGAGGAAGACCACCCGTTCGCACAGGCGCTCCACCTCGGCCATGTCGTGGCTGGTCACGAGCAGGGCAGAGCCGTTCTGGCGCGACAGCTCGAGCAGCCCCTGGCGGACCCGGGAGGCGACCTCGGGATCGAGCGAGGCGGTGGGCTCGTCCAGCACCATGAGGCGCGGCCGGTGCAAGGTGGCCTTGACGATGCCGACCAAGGTGCGTTGGCCGGAGGAGAGCTCGGTGCCGAGGGCGGAAGCCAGCTGTCCGATGCCGAAGCGCTCCAGAGCGGCGGCGATGGCCGTGGTCCGCTGCGGCATGCCGTAGAGATCGGCGTACATGGCGAGGAATTCGCGCACGCGCAGCTTCTCGGCCAGAGGAAGGTACCCGGCGGCGAACCCCACCTGGGCCAGCGCACGCTTGCGGCCCTCGGGGAGGCGCTCCCCCACCAGCTCCACCCAGCCCTCGTCGGGTGTGACCACACCGAGGAGCATGAACAGCGTGGTCGTCTTACCCGCCCCGTTGGGCCCCAGGAGCGCGACGCGTTCGCCGGCGTTGACTTCGAGGTCCACCCCGGCCACCGCCGTCTCTTGGCGGTAGGCCTTGACCAGGCCGCGGGCGCGCAGCACTGTTTCCACGACCTCCAACTATGACAGCCGGGATCGGAGAGCCGTTCATGTGCCGAAACATCACCACGCTGCGGGGGCTCGAGCCGCCGGCCACCGACGAGGAGATCGTCGCCGCCGCCAGACAGTTCGTGCGCAAGGTGAGCGGCGTCACCACCTCGTCGGCCCGCACCGATCCGGCCTTCGAGAAAGCCGTGGACAGCGTGGCCCGGGCGACCGCCGAGCTGCTCGGAGCCCTGCCCCCGCGCCGCCAGCCACCGCCGTCACTGCCACCGCTGCGCCGGCTGCGTGCCGGCGCCACGCGCTGACGCCACGCACTAACGCAGCGTCGGACAGCAAGCGTCCGGCGTCACCGCGCCGGGCGGCCCCGGTCGGGCGCCGACCGGCCGACGATCAGCCGCAGCCGTTTCTCGAGATCGTCCGGCTCCATGCCGGTGACCTTGACCCGCTTGCGGCGGGAGGTCTCGCCGGCGGTGATCACCAGAGTGGATCGATCGACACCCAGCTGACGGGCGAGCAGTGAGATCACCGCCTCGTTGGCACGCCCCGACTCGGGCTGCGCCACCACACGGAGCTTGAGGGCGTCCCCGTGGATACCGACGACCCCCTCCTTGCCCGCACCCGGCTGGACCTGAAGCCGCAGCACGAGCCCGTCGCCGGCCACGTCGAACAGCTGTCTCATGACAGAAGGGGCTCGACCGTCTCGGCGAAGGCCGCCATCTGGTCGCAGGTCTCGGTGGCCGAGCGGCTGGGGAAGCGCAGCTGCACGTGCGACACCCCCA
>DATHCF010000178.1:0-4242 GCA_035319705.1 Acidimicrobiales bacterium
ACACCCGCGTCGGCGGCGCCGGGCGTGTCACCCGGAGGGATCAACCGGTCACAGGCCGCCGACAGCGTCCGGTACTCGACGTCGGTGAGCCAGACCGGCATCCCGTCCGACCGTAGCAGCGCCCAGGCGCCGGGGACGCCCGTCGGTACACTCCCCGGAGATGCGGGCCCGGCGGCGAAGGCGAGCCTCGATCGCCATGGTGCTCCTGGCCGTCTTCTGCGCCGCATGCGGAAGCTCGAAGCCGGCGGCTGGATGGCGACCGACCACCACCGTGGCCGGCCCGACCACGTCGTCGACGTCGCCGCTCCCCGGCGCCGCGCCTTCGCTGCGGTCGATCGCGCACATCTTCGTGGTGCTCATGGAGAACCTCGGCGCCTCGCAGGCCATGGCCGTGCCCTCCATCGCCGCCCTGGCCGAGCGGTACCAGTCGACGCCCGACTTCTACGCGGCGGCCCATCCCAGCCTGCCCAACTACCTGGCCCTGGTGTCGGGCTCGACGTGGGGAATCGATTCGGACTGCACGACGTGCACGGTGGACGGCGACAACCTGGGTGCCCAGCTGTCGGCGGCCGACATCAGCTGGGACGCCTACTTCGAGAACATCCCGTCGTCGTGCTTCCTGGGGCCGGAGTCGCCCGACGGCCTGTACGCCGAGAAGCACGACCCGTTCGCCTACTTCGACGACATCCGCTCGAGCCCGGTGCTGTGCGCCCACATCGAGCCCTTCGGCGACCTGACCCCGCTGCTGTCCGGCCCGGCCTCCGGCGTTCCCCGATTCGTGTGGGTGACCCCGAACATGTGCGACGACGGCCACAACTGCGCGCCCTCGGTGGCGGGCGCCTGGCTGTCGGGCTTCGTGTCCAGCGTGGTGGCCAGCCCCGCGTGGCGCAGCGGCGGCATGCTGATCGTCACCTGGGACGAGGGGGACACCGACGCCGCCATGGACCCGCAGACTGCCGTCATCGCTCCGTCGGGCGGCGGCGGCCCGGTGCTGGCTCTGGTGGTGACGCCGGGCGCTCCCGCCGGGCGGGTGCTCGCCGGTCCCTATGACGACTACTCGGTGCTCCGCACGGTCGAGGAAGCCTTCGGTGTACCGCTGCTGGGCCAGGCGGCGGCATCCGGCGTGCAGCCGCTCACGGCGTTTCTCCCCTCGAGCTGACCTATGTACGTCGCCGCCATGGAGGTCGAGCTGCACATCGCCTCGAGCGGTTCGCTGAAGGAGAAGCGGGCCGTCGTGCGTCACCTGGTGGAGACCGCCCGCCGCCGCTTCGGGGTGTCGGCCTCCGAGGTGGCCCACCACGAACGCTGGCAGCGCGCCGGAATCGGGTTCGCCTTCGTGGCCCCCAGCTCGAGCCGGGTGGAAGAGGTCCTCGACCAGGTGGAGCGCTTCGTGTGGTCGCATCCCGAGGTGTCCGTCCTGTCGGTGCAGCGCCGGTGGTTGGAGGACGACGCTTGAGCATCTGACCCGCCCCCGGCCGGGCCCGGCGTGCGACACTGGCCCGGTTCTTCGAGCCGGCCCTGTCGGCTGGTCTCGACATGGGGAGGGCTGGTGAGCGAGCTGCCGGCGACTTCTGCGGCGGGCCGATGGCTGCGAAGCGCGCTGGTGACGCCGGTGCGGACCCGCTTCGGACGGGCCAATGTCGGCATCGAGTCGCTGGCGGCACTGGCGCTGTTGGTCATCGCCGTGCCGGAACAGCTGGCCACCTCCCGGCTGGCCGGCATGCCCCCCATCACCGGCTTCTACGCCTTCGTCGCCGGCACGCTGGCATTCGGCTTCTTCGGGTCGAACCCGCAGATGTCAGTGGGAGCGGACTCCACCATCGCCCCCCTGTTCGCCGTGGCCCTGGCCCACCTGGCCCCCACGGGGTCCGCTCACTACATCGCGCTCGCCGGCCTACTGGCCGTCACAGTGGGTGTGCTGGTGGCCTTGGTCGGCTTGTTGCGCATGGGGTGGATCGCCGAGTTCCTCTCGGCTCCCATCATCACGGGCTTCTTGGCCGGGGTGGCGGTGATCATCGTGGTCCATCAGCTCACCGACGTCCTCGGGCTCCCCTCGGTGAGCGGATCGACCGTGCACCGCGTCGCCACCGTGGTGTCCCACTTGGGCAGGACCCACGGCTGGACACTCGCCATCGCCGCCGCGGTGCTGGCGGTGGTGGTGGCGGCCGAGCGGCTCGATCGGCGCGTCCCCGGGGCGCTCATCGGCCTCATTGGCTCCACCTTGGTCGTGGCGGGCGCCCATCTGACCAGCCATGGCGTGGCGGTTCTGGGCACGGTGGCCCACGGTGCGCCGAGCTTCGGGCTGCACGCGCTGTCGTGGCACTCGGTGACCCAGGTGTTCCCGGTGTCGGTGGTGGTGGCGCTGGTGGTGATCAGCCAGTCGGCCGCCACCTCCCGGGCCTTCGCCGACCTGGGCGAATACCAGGTGGACGTGGGTCGGGATTTCGTGGGCGTGGGAGTGGGCAGCATCGTGGCCGGAGTGAGCGGGTCCTTCGCCGTCGACGCCAGCCCGGCCCGCACCGCAGCGGTGGCCAACGCCGGTGGTCGCACGCCGTGGACTGGCGTGGGGGCCGCTGCGGTGGTGGTGCTCCTGATACCGGCCGCCGGGATACTGAAGGACGTGCCCATCGCCACCTTGGGGGCCGTCCTCATCTACATCGCCTCGCGCATCTTCCACGTGCGCGACCTCGCTGCCGTGCTGCACTTCGACGTCTTCGAATTCGGCCTGGCCCTCGTCACGCTGCTCACAGTGGCCCTGGTCGGAGTGGAGCAGGGCATCGTGGTGGCGGTGGCCCTGGCCATCTTGGACCGCACTCGTCTCAGCGCCAGGCCCAACGCGCACTTGATGGGGCGTATCCCGGGCACCACCAGCTGGGAGCCGATCGGCGCCGGCCGGGGATCGCAAGAGATCCCAGGAGTGATCGTGCTGCTGTTCGCCAGCCCGCTGTACTACGCCAACGCCACGCATTTCCGGACGCAAGTGGAGAAGGTGTTGGATTCCGAGCCCACCGCCCATGCCTTCGTCCTGGACGTCCTCGGCATGCACGACGTCGACTTCACCGGTTGCCGCGAGTTCGGCCGCCTGCTCGACGAGCTCGAGCACCGTCAGATGAGGGTTGTCCTGGCCCGTCCCGGCGATCACCTTCGGGAGAACCTTCGCCGCAGCGGACTGCTCGACCGAATCGGGGCGGACCACTGCTTCTCGACCGTCGACGCCGCCGTCACCGCAGTGACGTCGACCACCGGCTGAGCCCTCGGCGTCAGACTCCGTCGGGCTGCAGTCCTTCGAGGGTCAGCTCGCCGAACGGCGGGCATTCCACGCTTCCACCGCGCACGTCCACCGGACTGCCGTCTGCCAACGCGCTTTCCACGCGCAGACCGTGCACCACCACCCGCACGCGGTCGGGCGCCGGGTACTGGCCCTGCCGTTCCCATCGCAAGACGGCGGTGCCGGCCGGCTCTGCTCCGGTCAGATGCAGCTGGTCGCGCCGGACCGGCCCCTCCCCGTCGCCGGCGTCGTCGACCGCCATTCCTGTCGCCACTCCCCCACGCGGCCAACAGTGGAAGGCGAGAAGGCGCGGGGCGTGGTCGAGGGCAACAGATGCGTCCCGGCTCCTGGCGCCCGACAGCTGCTCGTCGGCGGCCAGGGCGCACGCTCCGCCGGGCTCGGCCCAGCCGTCGTCCAAGGGCAGAACGGAGCCGGCGCGCACCAACACCGGGATCCGCGAGAGTGGGACCGGGGCCACCAGTTCCCCGCTGTGCTCGGCGCGGTCCTGTCCTGCCCACCACTGCCGCCAGATGCCTGCGGGCAGGGCCACCCGCCGCTCGCCGGCGCCGCCGGCGGTCACCGGTGCCACCAACAGGGCGTCACCCAACAAGAAGGTGTCGTCCGCGTCGGTACTGTCGACCTCCGACCCGGGCGTCCCGTCCGGCACCGGCCACCACAGGGGACGCACCAGTGGAAGGCCGTGGGCGGCCGCCTCGTGGGACAGGGTGTACAGGTAGGGAAGAAGCCGGTAGCGCAGGCGGATCCACGAGGCGACGAGCCCGCGGACCGGTTCGGGAAAGCGCCACGGCTCCCGCCTGGGCACACCCACCACACTGTGGGTGCGGCACAGCCCCATGAACACCGACATCTGCAGCCAGCGCAGGTACAGCTCGGGATCGGGTACGCCGGTGAAGCCGCCGGTGTCCGACCCGGAGAATGCGATGCCCGACAGCCCGAGCCCGACGACGGTGGCG
>DATHCF010000179.1:0-4795 GCA_035319705.1 Acidimicrobiales bacterium
CGCAATAGGGCTTGCCACCGATCAGGGCCGAGCCCGAATCGGGGACGTCGAGGCCCATGATCATGCGCATCGTCGTCGACTTGCCCGATCCGTTCGGCCCCAGGAATCCGGTGACCAGGCCGGGCAGGACCTCGAAGGTCAGGTTGTCCACCGCCGTCGTGGTGCCATAGCGCTTGGTCAGCGAGTGGGCTGTGATCATCACGACAAGGCTAAGAGACTGTTCCTCTCGGTGGAATACCGCTAGTTGGCCTCTTCGGTCTCAGGTTTGCCGCACGGAAAGGGTGGGGCTAACCCCACTGTGGCCGGGCAGAGGCCGCCTGATTCAGACCGGTCCGACCCCGGCTGCGATGATCGAGGAGAGCCAGATCCGTCCTGTCTGCGACGTCCCGACGAGACGGGAGAAGCGCCCATGCCGAAGATCACCCCGTTCCTGTGGTTCGACGACCAGGCCGAGCAGGCCGTCGACTTCTACACCTCGGTCTTCCCCAATTCCAAGATCCTGGAGGTGGCTCGGCACGGCGAAGCCGGGCCCGGGCCTGCCGGATCCGTCATGCTTCTGCGCTTCGAGCTCGACGGCAACGAATTCCTTGCCCTGAACGGGGGACCCGACCACTACGACTTCGACGAGTCGATCTCGTTCGTGATCGACTGCGCCACCCAGGCCGAAGTCGATCGTTATTGGGCGGCGCTCACCGATGGCGGAGAAGAGATCGTCTGCGGATGGTTGAAGGACCGCTTCGGTCTGCGTTGGCAGGTCGTCCCGTCCGAGCTCCCGGCCATTCTCGGCGATCCCGACCCGGAACGCGCGCAGCGGGCCATGCAGGCGATGATGACCATGAAGAAGCTCGACATCGATGCGCTGAAAGCGGCAGCCGAAGGGGCGGTGCGTCAGTCCTGCTGAATTTCGGACACGACTCGAGGGCGCCAACGAACCGAGGCTCGGTAGGGCGGCGGCAGGCCCCCGGGCCACCGCCTACGGTTTGGCAGTGGCTGTGTCCGACAACACCCGGCGGGTGATCGCCGAGTTCCTCCGGCCGGGCACAGGAGACCTTCCTGGCGCGACACTGTGGCGCGTCGGCGAGGTACTGGTGGCCGGAGTCATCGTGGTGACGAACCTCATCGGTGCGGCGGTCGTCGTGGTCATGGGCACGCTCGTCATCCCGTCCCCGCCGGTTGCGGACAACGGACACCTGCGCATCGTCAACGTGGTGGCGGCGGCTGTCTACATCGCCGTCGCCGTGCCCGTCGGCATGTTCGCCGGCATCAGCGGGCTGTTCCGCCTGCGTGACTGGCTCGCCGCCGACTGTCCTGCCACCGCTGCAGAGGTCCGCACGGTGCTCCGCGCGCCGGTGCGGCTGTTCGTCGTCCAAATGACCTTGTGGGTCGGTGGCGCCGTCGTGTTCGGCATCCTCGACGCCCTCCACTCGGCCACGTTGGGCCTTCGGGTCGCCGTGGCGGTCGGCCTCACAGGCCTGAGTACGGCGGCATGCGCCTGTCTGCTCACCGAGCGCCTGTTGCGGCCGGCGGCGGCGCGGGCTCTGGCCACGGGTACGCCAGAACGGCTCGCTGTTCCCGGGGTCGCGTCGCGTGCCGTGCTGGCGTGGGCGCTCGGGACGGGTGTTCCGGTCACCGGCCTCGTCCTCGTGGGTGCCGCCGAGCTCGCCGGGGGCCGCGCCTCACACACGGCGCTGGCCGTCGTCATGGTCGTCCTCGGGGCCATCGCCCTCACCGTGGGGTTGCTGGCCATCAGCCTGGCGTCCCGGGCGACGGCTGACCCCGTCGACGCCGTTCGCCACGGCTTGCGCCGAGTGGAGCAGGGCGACCTCGACGTGGCCGTGCCGGTCTACGACGGCACCCAGCTCGGACAGCTCCAGTTGGGGTTCAACCGGATGGTCGGAGGCCTCGCCGAGCGTGAGCGCATCCGGGAAGCGCTGGGTACGTACCTCGACCCTGACGTGGCGGCGCGGGTCGTCACCGAAGGAATCGGTCTCGAGGGGGAGGAAGTCGACGTGACCGTCATGTTCGTCGACGTACGCAGTTTCACGACATTCGCCGAAGGCCGCTCGGCCTCCGAGGTCGTGGCCGTCCTGAACCGACTCTTCAGCCGCATCGTGCCGCTCAGCCACGCCGAAGGCGGGAGGGTCGACAAGTTCATAGGCGACGGCTTGCTGGCGGTGTTCGGTGCGCCGCGGCGGCTCTCCGACCACGCCGATCGTGCCTTGGCGGCCGCCATCGCCATCGCCGAGGGCTCGCAGGACGAGGTGGAGGTGGGCATCGGTCTCAACTCCGGAACGGTCGTCGCCGGCAACATCGGTGGAGCGGGGAGGCTCGAATTCAGCGTGATCGGGGACGTGGTGAACACGGCCGCCCGGGTGGAAGAGCTCACCCGATCGACGGGGGACGTCATCCTGTTGTCGGAGACGACGAGGATGCTGTTGGAGCGGCCCTGGCCAGGGCTGGCGGCGCGCCGCCGGGTGCCGCTCAAGGGAAAGTCGGAGCCTGTCGGCATATACGCCTTTGAGACCAAGGCGGATGATCGGTCGGAATCTTCTCAGCTGCCTTCACCGGGGGGAAAGCCGGTGCTTGACTGAGCCCGTGCCGAACATGCGCCACGGCCTCCTGTGTGCGGCTGTGAGTGTCGCGCTTGTGTTCGAGGGGTGCGGTTCCGACTCGAACGGCGTGATTACCGGCACCGTCCAACGCTGCACCGTCCATGCCGGCTCCGTCACGATCAGTGTCTACCGGGGGACGACAGCGGTGGCGACGCAGAGCGTACGGGCGGGCTCCACCTACCACTTCAGTTTGCCGCCCGGCCGCTACCGCGTCTCGACGGGCCATTCCCTTCAGGACGCCTATCCCGCCGTGACCCTGGGAGCCGGGAGCACCGTCCACATGAACATCCCGCCTCATCTGTGCCTGTGAGGTGGCCTGGTGCACCTCCAACAGTGCTCACGCTTCCGCCTGAGCACTCGCTCGCTCGCCTCGCTCGCTCGTCGTGGCGTGTTCGCGAGTTCTTCTGACCTGGGGCCCGGGCGAGCACCGAGCTGACCTTCCACACGATAAGCGGGGGAGTCTCCACAAGCCCTGGCCAGGGCCATCGGGCCTTGAAGGCCCCTGTGGGCCGCCCGCGGGGCTACCGGGGGCCCTAAAAAGAGGCTGTAGGCCGGTTTGTAGGGCCTTGCGCGAGCTCCGGGGCTCTCGTGGTCCTCCAGGGAAGGGCTGAGGAGGAACGAGTGAAGTGGAGGCCGATGACTGGGCGGCAGTGGGGAAGTCGCTGGGGGATTCGGGGCGAATCCCTAAGGGGTGTTGGCGCGATACCGGATGGTCTGCGCCCCACCAGGTTGCTCTGAGAGGGGCGGGGGGAACCGGCATTTACGTTCGGTCTGCTCGGTGACGGTCGAACCGTATGACAGGGTGATATGAGCGGTGAGCGGCGCCACCACGTCGTCCGAAGCGAGGCGGACCAGGTAGAGCGAACCCGACGGGCAAAACGCATCGGGCCTGTCGCCGGTTGGTGCATCCGGAGGTTCCGATTGTAACTCGTCAATAATGGGGCATGGCAGTAATAAATCAGTGCAGTGAAACACTTGAACGATGAGTAAGGTTCTCGTCTTCGTGGGAGGCTTAGCTGCTCCCGGTAATGAATGGCCGCTCACCCCGATCCGGCGCAGCGCTCGTAAACAGGGCTGGCGAACCAAGTATTTCAACGAGCGATTGGTCTTTGGGCCACTCGCTACGTCAGCAGAGCGCCTGGTCGAGCTGATCGACGAACTGGATCAGATCCACGACACCATTGTGGTGGTCGGACATTCGATGGGAGGTCTGGTCGCAGAGCACGCCGCAGCACTGGGAGCACCAATCGATGGACTCGTAACAATCGGCACACCGCATCGGGGCCACTACCTGTCACGCTTCGGCCCATTACCGGTCATGAGGGAGATGGGGACGAACAGCGCCTATCTAAGGGCTGTGGCAGCTATCCCTGGCGAGCGCCCGCCAATCCTGGTGGTCACAGCGGCAAAAGACAGGTTGGTAGCTAAGGGTGCTGCTCGACCGAACAGGCCACACACTTTCCTAGAGGTGCCGAATGTCGGGCACCTGAGCGTGATCTTCGATCAGAGCACAGCCAATGCCATCCTGAAGTGGGCCGATGCGCTCACAGACGAGATAGCTCAAAGGCACCAAGATCTCGATCGGACCCCTCGATCCGGACGTGGACCCAACTCACCTCCGCTGTAGACGAAGCCCTTCATCCGGAAAACGATGCCGATCGGAATCAAGCTGGTAGGTCCGCCCGGCTGTCCGAGGCGAACGGTTTTGGCCTGCTCTGAGCCATTCTCCAGCCTGGTCTGTCGGTTTCTGTCCCCGACCACCCCGCTCGGGTCGACAAGCAGCTGGCCAGTCGGTCTGGCTATCCCCCGCGAGCCCAACTCGCTCCCCCGTCGGGGGAAATAGCCATCCGACCTCCTTCATAAGGCGCTCGTGTTGGCGAACCTGAAAGTGCCAAACGACCCTTACCAGCCGGTAACGACCGACTGCCAGCCACGTTGAGACAGCCGAGAGGCGGCCGTGCTTCCTGGGAGAAAGCATGACGGTGTGTCGACGCCCTTCTCGGGCAGGCCTTGACTTCCCGATCATCCGACCTTCGGCCCTCCCGATGCGCCTTGGGGCTCTGCACGCTGTGGGCAAGGTCCGATCATCGGGAGGTCATGGCCATGGCGATCATCCGAAGCGACCCATTCCGTGAGATCGAGCGTCTGACCCAGCAACTGTGGGGCCAGAGCCATGGGCCTCG
>DATHCF010000180.1:0-2313 GCA_035319705.1 Acidimicrobiales bacterium
AGCACGAGCCCGTCGCCGGCCACGTCGAACAGCTGTCTCATGACAGAAGGGGCTCGACCGTCTCGGCGAAGGCCGCCATCTGGTCGCAGGTCTCGGTGGCCGAGCGGCTGGGGAAGCGCAGCTGCACGTGCGACACCCCCAGCTGCCGCCATCGACCGAGATGCTCGGCCAATGCCTCCGGCGATCCGCTGACCGTGCCGCGCGGCAGGTCCCACGAGGCCTCGCCGACGTGCAGCGGACCGGCCAGGGCCCCGATGGCGATGGGGTCGCCGGGACGCACCTGCTCGCGAAACTCGAGCAGGCGGGGCACCAGCTCCGCCATCTCGCTGTAGCGCGGGGTCTGCGGCAGCCAGCCCTCGCCGCGCGCCGCGGCGCGCCGCAGAGCGGGCAGCGAGGAGCCGCCCACCCAGATGGGCGGCCGAGGTCGCTGGGCCGGCCGTGGCGAGATCGCCATGCCCGAAGCCGGGAAAGATGGCCCCACAAGGTCGGGGAACTCCTCGGCCAGCGCGGCGGCGATGCCGTCGACGGCCTCGTCGAGCAGGGCGCCGCGGCGGGAGAAATCGACGCCGGCGAGGTCGAACTCCTCGACCACGTGCCCGGCCCCCACCCCCACGATCAGCCGCCCGCTCGAGAGCACGTCCAGCGTGGCCATCTCCTTGGCGGCCCGCAGGGGATGACGCAATGCGGCGATGTAGACGTGCGACAGAAGGCGTACCCGGCTCGTCACGCCGGCGAGCCATCCCAGGGTGGCGGTGGTGTCGTACCAGGTGGTGCTCATGGCATCGGCCAGCCGCCGGGGGATGGCGGTGTGGTCGCACACCGCCACGTAGAAGAAGCCGCTGTCGTCGGCCTGGCGCGCCACCTGGGCCAGCTCAGCCGGGCCGCCGCTCTTCTCCCACTCGTCCACGTAGATGGTGGACTGCGACTGCACCGGGAGCTGGACGCCGAACACCATCGAGTCCTCGGGGATGATGGGCGCGGGTACGGAAGAGGTGGCTGGCATTCCGGTCGTCCTAGAAGCGCTCGGCGATCGTTTCGGCCCATACGGCTTCGGGCTCCAACGACCGGCACAGCACCACGGCGCGCTTCAGGTACAGATGGGCGGGCACCTCCCACGTGAAGCCCATGCCCCCGTGCACCTGGATGCAGGCTTTGGCGTTGGCCAGGGCGGCCTCGGCCGCCATCAGGGCGGCGCCGGCAGAGGCACGGCGGTCGTCGCCGACCTCCGGCTGGTCGATGGTCACCGCCGCCGCTTCGACGCTCGTGCGGGCGGTCTCGGCGCGCACCAGCATGTCGGCGCACAGGTGCTTCACCGCCTGGAAGGAGCCGATGGGCCGGTCGAACTGCCGGCGAACCTTGGCGTAGCCGGTGGCCATGTCGCAGGTGGCCGCGGCCGTGCCGGCCAGCAGCGCGGCGGACAGCACCAGGTGGTCACGCCACAGACGCCCGGCCAGCGCGGCGTCGCCGACCGGCTCACCCTGCGGCATCTCCCGCACGCGCCACAAGGGGGTGAGCGGATCGAGACCGTTCATGATCTCCTCGGCATCCACCGAACCAGGGTCTACGCGCCAGACACCGTCGCCGTCCACCACGAGCAGCGCGCCCAGCGACACCAGGTCGCCCACCATCGCCGACGAGGACGAAGCCGGCCGTCGCACCAGGGCAACCGGCGCGTCGCCGGTGGCAGCTCCCTTGACCAAGCCGGCGGCGCTTTCGGTGGCAGCCAGCGGGCCGGGCACGAGCGCCCGGCCCAGCTCCTCGAACACCAGAGCAGCCGCCGCCATGCCCAGCCCGGCGCCGTCGGCGCCGGTGAGCCGCAGCGAGAAGACGCCGGCTTCGGCCAGAGCCGCCCACGCGCCGAGGTCGAGCGCACGGCGTCCTTCGCCGGCGCGCACCTGCTCCATGGCAAAGCGTCCGGCGCACAGCCGGCGAATGCCTTCGACCAGTTGCTGCTCGTCCTCGCCGAGCTCGAAGTCCATCGCGCCTACGCCTTGGGCAGGCCGAGGATGCGCTCGGCCACGATGTTGCGCTGGATCTGCGAGGTGCCCGCGGCGATGGTGCGGTTGAAGGCGTTCAGCCACAGCTCGACCAGAGCGCCGTCGCCGGGCGCCTGCTCGCCGACGGCGCCCTCGAGCTCGTCGAGCGATGTGCCGGCCGGGCCTAAAAGGTCCATGCCGAGCTGCGCCACCTTCTGGCGCAGCTCGGAGAAGGCCAGCTTGAAGACGCTGCCGCCCACTCCGGGCACCCCGGTGCGCGCCGCCTGGGACACGTTGCGCCGCGCCAGCGCCCACATGGCGTCGAGCTCGGCAGCGA
>DATHCF010000181.1:0-2885 GCA_035319705.1 Acidimicrobiales bacterium
CAGGTGACCGTGCCCAAGTGCCACACCGGCACCGGGCTCTTCTACGTGACGGCAGCGAGCGCGCCGAGTTCCGTCTCGCTCAGCGTCACCAAGACCAACGACGCCGACGGATCGGGCACCTACGCCCAGACCGAGACGGCCGAGAGCCCGGGCGAGAACGTGCCGTTCCAAGTGGTGGTGACCAACGACTCCCTGGTGGCGGTGACCATCAGCTCGCTCAGCGACGCCTGGCCCGGCCAAGCGCCGTTCTCGCCCACCTGTGCCAGCGCCATGGTGAACACCACCCTCCAGCCCGGTGAGTCGGCCACCTGCGACTTCACTGCGGCGGGCTACGCGCCGGCAGCTGGAGGCAGCGCAGTCACCGATACCGTGGTGGTCGACGGCTGCCAGCTCGGCAACGACGCCGACTGCGGGTCGTGGCAGAGCAGCTCGACCGTGGAGCCGGCTCCGATCACCTCGACGCCACTGGCCAACGCCGTGTTGCCTGCCACCACCACGTCCAGCGGGAAGCTGGCCTTCACGGGTCCGCCCGCCAAGCTGCATCTGATGCTGGTGGCCGGTCTCGCCATGGCGTCGGCCGGGTTCTTCGTGCTGTGGTTCGCCAGGCCGCGGCGCAAGGTCGCCGCCCGCTCATGAGCGCCGCCCGGTTCGGCTCGGTCCCTTCTCGTCGCAGCCCTCGTGGGGCGCTGACCGACTGGCGGTTCGCCGCCGGAGTGCTGCTTGCCGGGGCCGCCACCTTCGTGGGCCTCGACCTCGGCGGTGTCCCGGCGACGAGCGGCCTGAGCGAGGCCGGTCACAGCTTGGGTGGGATCGGGGCGACCATCGGGCTCGGAGGAGGTCTGGGGGCCCCTCGCAGCGCCGACGCCGCCCCCCCGATATCGGGAAGCGGATCGGGCAACGCCGCCCTCCAACAGTTGATCGGCCAGCCATCGAGCTGGCGGCAGAGCGCGGCGAACGGCGGTTCGTCGGGTGGATCGATCTCGTCCGGCGTGAGGGGCGGAGCAAGGCAGACGGAGCTGAGCAGCATCCTCGGCTGGTCGACGGCTTCGATCTCGGGCCTGTCCCCTTCGGCCGGCGTGCAGTCCGAAAGCGCCCCGTCCCATCCCGGTCCGGCGATTGGCGGCCCATCCGGCAGCGGGTCGAAGAGCACCCCGCCCGGTTCGGGCGGGAATTCGGCCAACAGCGACACGGGAGGAGGTTCAACGTCGGGAGGCACGAGCGGCGGTTCACCGTCGGGAGCGACGGGAGGCGGTTCACCGTCGGGAGCGACGGGAGGCGCTTCGGGATCCAAGTCGGCGGGTGCTGGGTCGAGCGGTGACGGTGGCGCAGGGTCGACGAGCGGGAACGGCGGCGGGAGCCGTGGCACTGGCGGTTATGGCAATGGTGGCGGTAGCGACAGTGCCTACAGCGACGTCGACAGCGGTGGCCACGGCGGCGGTAGAAGCTCCGGCCGGGGCGACGACGGGGCTGGCGGCGGCTATGGCGGAGGCTACGGCTATGGCGGAGGCAGCGGCTACGGCGGAGGCGGACGCGGCGGCAGGGACAACTGAACCCGGGCGGACGTTCAGTTCGCAGCTGAGCGCTTGTGCCGGCGTATCGCCAGCCAGACGAGTCCGGCCACGATGACTGCGCCCAGCACGGCAGCCGAGTAGAGCCCGACGGTACTCGCAACCGCTCCGTAGGTGGTACCGGCGGCGAAGCCCACCATGACGTAGGTCACGCCCCAGGTCACCCCTCCGATCACGGTGAAGACCATGAAGGTGCCGTAGTTCATGCCGCTCATCCCGGCGATACCGGGCACGAGAGCCCGGACGACCGCCACCCACCGTCCCAGGAACACGCCGGGTCCGCCGCGGCGCGCAACGAAGGTCTCGGCGCGCCGGATCCCGTTATGCCCGCGAAGCGGCCGATGACTGAGCAGCCATGGACCGAGGAGCTTGCCGATGTGGTAGCCGAGGGCGTTGCCGGCGATGGCAAGTCCCACCACAACGCAGAGCATCACCCCGAGATTCACGTAGTGGAGTGAGGCCAAAGCGCCTCCCACCAGTGCCGCTGTTTCGCCGGGGAAGAAGAAGCCGATGAACAGCCCCGTCTCGGCGAACACCAGACTGCCGACCACCAGATAGGCAGCCGGACCGTGGAAGTGCTCGAGCCAGCTGCTGACGCTGGCCAGTGCCGTCATGGGCTCCGATGAGCTCCCGGACCGATCAGCGGACCGACCACGGCGTCCACGAAGCGCTCACCCAGCTGCGGCGCCGGCAGATAGGGCATGTCATGTACCGGGTGAAGCCCTTGCCGGGCAGCCAGACGAAGAAGGGCACGTGCAGCGCCAGATAGCCGAACAGGTCCACCTCGCTGTGCGCGCCGCAGGAGGAACAGTGGACCGTCACCGGCGGAAGCAGCCCCTGACGCACCGGCGGCGCTCCTGGCGGCCCGTTCGGCAGAGGCGATGGCACGTCGTCGTCGACCGGCTCCACGGCGTCGGAGAACCGGGAGAACAGGGCGTACTTGCCCACGTCCTCGGGCTCCTCCCCCGGCATCGCCGGCTCCTCCTGACGCTCGGCGGGCGCCCAGAACAGCGCCCGCCTGCCGAGTGGGTCGGGCCCCTCCGGGCTCACCGTTGCCAGCCGTCGTCGAGCGTGGTGGCCAGGGCCCGGTAGGCATCGGCGCCCGGCGAGCCAGGAGCGTGCTGCAGGATGCAGCGGCCACGGCCCGGGGCCTCGGCGAAGCGGATCGACTTGCGCACCGGTGGCTCGAGGACCTCCAAGCCGTATCGCTCGCCGACGTCCCGGAGCACCGAGCGGGCGTGACGGGTGCGCTCGTCGTACATGGTGGCGATCACCCCGCGCACCTTGAGCGCGGAGTTGGTGAACATCTTCACGTCG
>DATHCF010000182.1:0-4684 GCA_035319705.1 Acidimicrobiales bacterium
GATACCAATCAGACTGCACAGGTCGGCTCGTTGCAGAGGATCCGCCACTTGCGTGGTGGACCTCACTACGGTCCGGCACACCGAGGTCTCGGCCTGACTTGGAAAGTAGACGAGACCCGTTGCAGTGTCGGCGGGGCCTCGAGCGTCAGATGAAAACGGCGCGCCCCGTTCCAGAGGGGTGATGGACCGCCCTGTTCACAGCAGGGCGGAGATCACCGTCACTCCTTCGCGGGACGGCCGCGCCACCCCTTGACCTAAAGGAGAACAGGGATGGCGATGACCATCGTAGAAGGCCCGCGCACCATCGTCGGTGGTGTGGACACCCACCTCGACGTCCATGTTGCTGCCGCTTTGGACCCCCTCGGCGGTGTGCTCGGGGTGGAGTCCTTCGTGGCCAGTCCCCAGGGCTACGAGGCCATGCTTGAGTGGCTGGGCGGCTTCGGCATGGTGTCGAAGGTCGGCGTGGAGGGCACTGGGGCCTATGGGGCAGGTCTCGGGCGCTTCCTGCGCCGGGCCGGCGTCCAAGTGGTCGAGGTTGACCGCCCCAACCGCCAGGTGCGGCGTACGACGGGCAAATCCGATCCTGCCGATGCCGTGGAAGCCGCCCGGGCTGTGCTCTCGGGGCGGGCGACGGGGGCGCCCAAGTCTCGCGACGGCAACGTGGAGGCCATCCGGGCGCTGCTCGTAGCCAAGCGCTCGGCACGCGAGGGGCGTCTGCGGGCGGTGCATCAGATGCGCCAGCTCAGCTATACGGCCCCCGACCAGCTCCGTTCTCGTTTGAAGGGACTGTCGACCACCGATCTGGTGGACGAGGCAGCGAGTCTCCGGGTGCGATCCGAGACCGAGCCCGTGACTGCCGCCACGAAGACGGCCCTTGCCAGCCTGGGTCGTCGGGTGCATGCCCTCGAGGACGAGGCGGTGACTCTCGACGAGCGGCTCGCCGAGCTCGTCACGGCCACCGCACCGAGCCTGCTCGGGCTCTTCGGCGTCGGGATCGACACCGCGGCCATGCTCCTCGTGGCCGCCGGCGACAACCCCGAGCGGCTGCGCTCGGAGGCCGCCTGGGCCCATCTGTGTGGCGTGGCCCCCATCGAGGCATCCTCGGGCAAGGTGACCCGCTTCAGGCTCAATCGTGGCGGTGACCGCAACGCCAACCAGGCACTGTGGCGCATCGTCATGACCCGCATCTCGTTCGATCCTCGGACGCGGGCCTACATGGAAAGACGAACGAAGGAAGGGCGCTCCAAGCGAGAGGTGATCCGCGTCCTAAAGCGCTACGTCGCACGGGAGGTGTTCAAGCACCTACCTCGCGGTTAGATCTCCGAGGGGGTGGGCCTGGCCCCAACGATACCTGCCGTCCATCGGGACTGGCCTTCGTCCGATCTGCCGGCCCGCCCCTCGGAACCTCCTCGGAGAGCATCGACGCTTGGCTTGATAAGAGCTTGCCCTCGCGCGCCGAGTGGCTCCTGATTGGTCTGCCCGCTTCCTTGCCACCGAGACAAATTGCCCCTTGACAGCCATAGGAGCTTCGGATGGTCGCGAAACCAGATCGGGGGCGGGGGTTGGCGATTCGGAGAGGTCGCTGGAAGTTGCGCCCTTAGCCGTCGGCCAGAAGGGCCGCGGCGATCTTCGGAAGACGCTGCGGATCGGATATTGCGTCGATCTCGACGATCTTGTCGTTGGCGATCGTGAATCCGATGACCGTCACGGGCAGCCCATCGGCCATCACGACCACCCCAGCGGCGCCGTTGACGAGCGCAGGGCGCAACGCCATGCCCGCGCTGACGAACAACAACCGTAAACCTCGACCCGCTTGCCGGGTGACAGCCTCGGCCCCCCGCAGCAGCATCGAAGCTGTGGGGAGGCCTGCGCCCCCGTCGATGCGTAGGACGACGTCCGGGTCGAGCAACGCAACGAGGGCATCGAAGTTAGCGTCGCGAGCGGCAGCGAAGAAGGCGTCGACCAGAGCCCGTTGGCGGGTGAGGTCGGTCGTCACCGCTTCTGCCGTGGCGCCTCCCACCCGGCGCCGTGCCCGGCTGGCGAGTTGTCTCGCCGCCGTCGGTGTCCGCTCCACCATTGGGGCGATCTCCTCAAAGGGCAGGCCGAAGAGATCATGGAGCACGAACACGAGGCGTTCGGCCGGGGAGAGGGTGTCGAGCACGATGAGAAGCGCCAAGCCGACTGAGTCGGCCAAGAGCGCTTGATCTTCAGGCTCCATGTCACCCACTTGGGGGACGAGGACGGGGTCGGGGACGTGAAAGTCGATCGGCGTCTCACGGCGAACGTTGCGGGCCCGGAGCTTGTTCAGGCACACCCGAGCGACGATCGTCGTCAACCAGCCCCCGAGGTTTTCCACCTGGTCGGGGTCCGACCTGGCCACCCGGACCCAGGCGTCCTGGACGGCATCATCGGCGTCGCTCAGCGACCCGAGCATCCGGTACGCGACGGCACGGAGGTGGCCCCGGTGCTCTTCAAAACGTCCTGATAGCCACGAGATTTCGTCCATCGGTCACATCCTCTCGTCCTCAGGTGTCAAAGAGGTGACACCACAGATGCCACGGATGTGACAGAGGGCGAGATCCGCCATCTTGCCAGGGGCGATCCGCGCCGTCCGCCGGACCAGGGCGGGCACCGCGACATCTGAATACCTGAGGAGAGACGTCCTATGCGAGTCATGGTCATCGGAGCCACCGGTGCGGTGGGGACACCGCTGGTCCGTCAGCTTCTCGAGGCGGGTCACGAGGTGATTGGTACGTCACGCTCTGAGGATCGAGCCAAACAGCTCGGCCTTCTGGGTGCCCATCCCCTCGTCCTTGACGCGCTCGACGTTTTAGCGGTTCGCACCTCGGTCGCCGCGGCAGCGCCTGAGGCCATCGTCTACCAGGCCACTGGCCTCGCCGGGGTGCGGATCCTGCGTAGCCTCGACAAGCCCTTTGCCGTCACGAACAAGCTGCGGACCGACGGCATCGACAACGTCCTCGCCGCGGCACGAGGGGCCGGTGTGCGCCGGATCGTGGCGCAAAGCTTCGCCCCGTACCGGTACGCACGCCAAGGCAACTGGGTCAAGACCGAGGACGACCCGCTCGATCCGACACCGCCAGCCTCGGCGCGCCAGACCTTTGCCGCCATGAGCTACCTCGACAAGGTGGTCACCGAAGCACGGGGCATTGCGCTGCGCTACGGCGGCCTCTACGGCCCCGGCGATGAGGGCTTCACCCGCGCCGTGCGTAAACGCCAGACGCCTCTCGTCGGCGATAGTCACGGCATGATGTCTTTCGTCCACCTCCACGATGCCGCCGCGGCTGCGGTCATCGCACTCGACCACGACGGCCCAGCGATCTACAACATCGTCGACGACGAGCCCGCCCCCATGAGCGAGTGGCTGCCGGCGCTGGCGAAGGCCATCGGGGCCAAGCCACCGCGACACTTCCCAACCTGGATCGCCCGCCTCATTGCTGGTCCGGGACTGTCCATGCTGACCGAGTCTCGTGGAGCTTCCAACACCAAGGCCAAGCGCGAACTGGCTTGGCAACCCCGTTACCCAACGTGGCGTGAGGGTTTCATCAGCGCATACGGCGAACAGTCGGACGCGAGGAGCCGATCCTGATCAGGCAGCGTTAGCACCGACCTCGCCATCATTTCCGAAATCCACGCGGGGACCGCTCGGATTCACCAACTATGTGCGGCCTCGTCGCTCAGTCGAACCACCCGGGTTTGCCGGGTCAGGCGCGCCCAGGCCCTAGCCTCCGGCCAGGTCAGCCAGGTCGAGGGCGGTCGGGATCACGCTGGGACGGCGTTATGGGGCCAGTCGGCCAGGTGGCTGGGGAGCGAAGGATCGGCACGTCCCGGTCGCCCTAGTACCCTCCCTCGACGTGAGCCGAGGCCACGTTTTTGTGAAAAGCGTCGGGATCGCCGCCTTCAGCGTGGCACTTGCCGCCATGGTTGGATGCGCTCGTTCTAGCGCCGCCGGGCTGGTGAGTCAGACCGACATTCCATCCTCTCTTGAACTCAAGCTCACGACAACCACTGCGCCCGATGGTGCGACCCGGGCCGTGATAGCAGGCATGCGCCATCCCGCAATCGGATGCAGCAGTTCCAGCCTCGCCCTGTTTACCCCGCCAGGACGCCCTTACGTTGCAACTGGTCCCCAACCTCTCGTTCGCTACCCCGAAGTCCTCTCCTGGGAGTCTGGTTGCAGCACGAAGAGAGCCGAGCACGATTTGGACCATGTCGGTGTCCTTGCCGCTGCCGCCAAGAAGCTGTCCGACGTGGGCGACGGGGCGTACTCAGCTTTCATCACGACCACGGCTGGGAACTATGACGCCGTCTTCTGGCGCGAAGGCGGGACCATCGGCACAATCGAGGTCAGTGAGCCGCCGGGCAATGGGGCAACCACCGAAGCCTTGGCGCATCGGCTGGCCAAGTTGGCGGCCGCATCAAGTTAGGCACACAGGATCGCTCTGCGCCGTCATTACCGCCCCGGTGGCCTTCAGGGGCCAGCCGCCCGACTTCGACACTACCCGGTCGGTCCGCTTGAATACACCAATCGACCGGGATGAGGCTGTCGCAGGAAGGCTGAAAGGCCAGGTAGGCGATCATCTGCTGTCGGGCATCGGCCCCGTGATCGAGGCGCGCCGGTTCAGCCGGCGATCGATAGCTTCCAGAGCTTGAGCAGATTGTGGAC
>DATHCF010000183.1:0-6332 GCA_035319705.1 Acidimicrobiales bacterium
GGGGATGTCACGGCGCGGGTCCAGCACGGAGGAGGAGCCCGCCGCGTCCTCCACCAACTGCTCCGGCAGCTCCGACAGAAAGCGGCTCGGGATGGCGGCACTGGAGGAACCCCAGGTGGTGCGGCTCCAGGCGTGGCTCACATACAGGTGCCGTTCGGCGCGAGTGATCCCGACGTAGCACAGGCGCCGCTCTTCTTCGAGCTGCATCGGGTCGTCGAGGGCACGCAGGTGGGGGAAGACCCCGTCCTCCATGCCCACCAGGAACACCGCCGGGAACTCGAGTCCCTTGGCGGTGTGCAGCGTCATGAGCGACACCCGGCTCCCGTCGCCGTCCAAGTCGTCGGAGTCCGACACCAGCGCCACCGACTCGAGGAACTCGTCGAGATCGCCGAAGCGCGCCGCCCCCGAGGCCAGCTCGGCGATGTTCTCGATGCGCCCCCGGGCCTCGACGGTGTCCTCGGCCTCGAGCTCCTGGAGGTAGCCGGTGCGCTCTGCCACCTCGGCCACGAGCTCACCGGGGCCGGCGCCGGACTCCACCATGCGGCGCAGCTCCTCCAGGATGCCGCGCAGCTCCGCCACTCCCTTGGCCGCCTTGCCCGACACCCCCGCTTCGTCGGAGAAGCCGAGGGCCGCGGCGAACGACATGTCGTTGGCCCGGGCCCAGGCAGCCAGACGCTCGACCGACCTGTCCCCCACGCCCCGGCGTGGCACGTTCACGATGCGACGGGCCGCCATCTCGTCGGCCGGGTTGGCCAGCACCTGCAGGTAGGCGACCATGTCCTTGATCTCGCGCCGTTCGTAGAAGCGCGTGCCCCCGACCACCTTGTAGGGGATCTCGGCCCGCATGAAGGCGTCCTCGAAAGCCCGGCTCTGGGCGTTGGTGCGGAAGAACACCGCCATGTCGCCGTGGTCGAGGGGCTCGGTCTCGTGCAGCCGCCTGATCTCCGAAGCCACCCAGGCCGCCTCTTCGTACTCGTCCTCCGCCCGGAACCGCCGGATCCGCTCGCCGCCCTCACCCGCGCTCCACAGCTCCTTGGGGATGCGGGTCACGTTGTTGGCGATCACCGCGTTGGCCGCCTCGAGAATCGTCTGGGTGGAGCGGTAGTTCTGCTCGAGCGGGATGACGGCGGCCCGGGGGAACGTCTCTTCGAAGTCGACGATGTTCCTGATCTCCGCCCCTCTGAACCGGTAGATCGACTGGTCGTGATCACCCACCACGGTGACGTTGCCGTGCTCGGCCCCGAGCAGCAGCACGATTTCGTTCTGGGCCCGGTTGGTGTCCTGGTACTCGTCCACCAGCACGTGCAGGAACCGCTTGCGGTAGGACTCGAGCACGTCGGGGTGCTCCCGCAGCAGCCGCACGGTGTTCACCAGCAGGTCGTCGAAGTCCATGGCCGAGGCCGACTGGAGCCGCCGCTGGTACTCGGCGTACACGTCGCCGATGCGGCGCTCGAAGACGCTCTGGGCGCGTTCGCGGTACGTCTCGACCCCCACGAGCTCGGCCTTGGCCCCCGAGATGGCGGCCTGGATCCCCCGCACCGGGATCTTCTTGGTGTCGACGTTCAGCTCCCGGGCCACGTGGTCGATGAGACGGCGCGAGTCGGCGTCGTCGTAGATGGTGAACGACTTGCGGTAGCCGAGACGCTCGGCCTGGGCCCGCAGGATGCGCACGCAGGCAGCGTGGAAGGTGGAGACCCACATCTTCTCGGCCACCGGGCCGATCAACCCCACGAGGCGGTCGCGCATCTCGTCGGCTGCCTTGTTGGTGAAGGTGATGGCCAGGATCTGCCAGGGCGTGGCGTCGCCGGTGGCGATGAGGTGCGCCACCCGGTGGGTGAGCACCCTGGTCTTGCCCGACCCGGCTCCCGCCACCACCAGCAGCGGGCCACCTCGATGCTCGACAGCGCGGCGCTGCGGGTCGTTCAGGTTCTCGAGCACGGCGTCGGGGGCGGGCAGGCAGTCGAGCCACTCGGGCCGTCGCCTCGGTCCGCTCGTCGCGTGCTCCGTACCGCCCGGAGCCGGCGCCGGCTCGCGCTCGGCCACGCGGGTCGATGCGGGCGACGGGTCGTCGAACTCGTCGCCCTCGAAGGCGCCGAGCCGGCCGAAGTGGTGCAGCGGGGTGCTCACCACGGTTGCTCCGGTGTGGGAGAAGAGAAGGAGAGGTCTGCGAGCGGAAGCGGTGAGGCGGGCCTCAGTGGCCCATGCCCACACCCTGCGACCGCTGCAGGGCCTTTCCTTCTGTCTGCAGTGCGGGCGCCACCATCACCTCGGCCTTCTGGAATTCCTTCACCGACTGGTATCCGCAGGTGGCCATGGAGGTGCGCAGGGCGCCGAAGATGTTCATCCGGCCGTCGTTCTCGTGGGCCGGGCCCAAAAGGATCTCCTTGAGGCTGCCACGTACCGATGTGCGTACCCGCGCCCCGCGCGGAAGCGTCGGGTGGAAGGTGGCCATGCCCCAGTGGAAGCCCCGGCACGGCGCCTCCTCGGCGGAGGACAGCGGCGAGCCGAGCATGACGGCATCGGCCCCGCAGGCGATGGCCTTGGCCACGTCCCCGCCACGGCTCATGCCCCCGTCGGCGATGACGTGCACGTAGACGCCGGTCTCGTCGAGATGGCGCATGCGGGCCCCGGCCACATCGGCGATGGCGGTGGCCTGCGGCACACCGAGCCCGAGCACGCCACGGGTGGTGCAGGCATTGCCCGGGCCCACCCCGACCAGCACACCCACCGCTCCCGTGCGCATGAGGTGCAGTGCCGCCTGGTACGAGGCGCAGCCGCCGACGATCACCGGGATGTCGAACGCGCGGATGAAGCGCTTCAGGTTGAGCGGCTCGACGGACTTGGACACGTGCTCGGCCGAGACCACCGTGCCTTGGATGACGAGCATGTCGAGCTCGCCGGCCAGGATGGCCGGGGCCAGCTCGGCGGTGCGCTGCGGGGTGACCGAGGCGCACGAGACCACGCCGGCCGAGCGGATCTGGCGGATGCGCTGGGTGACGAGCTCGGGCTTGACCGGCTCCAGGTACATCTGCTGCATGCGGGCGGTGGCCTTGTCGTCGTCGAGCTCGGAGATCTCCTCGAACAGCGGCTCGGGGTCCTCGTAGCGGGTCCACAGGCCTTCGAGGTTGAGCACGGCCAGCCCACCCAGGCGCCCGATCTCCACCGCCGTGCGGGGGCTGACCACGCCGTCCATGGCGGCGGCCATGAGCGGGAGCTCGAAACGGTAGGCGTCGATCTCCCACGAGATGTCCACGTCCTCGGGGTCGCGCGTCCGGCGGCTCGGCACGATTGCGATGTCGTCGAAGCCGTAGGCGCGGCGCCCGGACTTGTAGATGCCGATCTCGATCTCAGCCACGTGATCTCCTGGCTTCTGCCCTGGCGCTCGACTGTGCCGGGTCGCCGGAACGAGCCGGCCACCGTGTGCTCACCCTATCCGACGAGGTGGTCGCTCCAGGCTCTCCCTGAGGCAGGGGCACCAGGTAGTCGAGATGCCGCTCGACGTCGGCGAAGGTCCCGTGACGGCCGGCGGCGGAGTGCGGCCCACCGCTGCCGCAGGCGTGGAGCGCTCAAACGCCCACGGCCAGGCGGAGCAGCTCCACCAACATGCGGGCGGTCGCCCCCCAGATGACGTCCTCGCCGAGATCGAAGAACCACATGGGGAACCAGCCGGGCTCGCCGTCGCCCAGCTTCGCCGACAGCAGCGGACGGCCGGGCATGTACCACCGTTCCTCCCGGAACACGCCGTCGGACAGCAGCACGGCCAGGGCGACGTCGAAGACGTGCTCGACCTCCTGCGGGTTCGGCTCCAGCTCGGGGCGCGCCGCCAGCACACCCACCACCGGGGTGATGGTGGCCCCCGACGAGAAGGTGGCGAGCGCGGTGAGCTCGCCCACCACCTTCACCGAGGTGGGATCCAGCCCCACCTCCTCCTGTGCCTCACGGCACGCGCCCACCTCGGGGTCTTCGCCGGCATGCAGGCGGCCGCCGGGGAAGCTCACCTCCCCCGTGTGGGTGCGCAGGTGCCCGGCGCGCCGGGTGAGCACCACGTGTGTCTCTGTGCCCTCCTCGAACAGCGGCACCAGCACGGCGGCCGGGGAACCCCCGCCGGGCAGGTCGTCGAAGGCGATCCGCTCGGAGCCGGCGAGGGCGTGACGGTGCGCGTCCAGGGCGGCCAGCAGCGCCTCCAGCCTGATGCCACGGCGGGCCTCCGGTGGCAGCGAGGCCCATGGCGCGGGGCCGCCGGGGGCGGTTTTCGGAGGTCGCGGGATGACCTGGCGGGGACCCGGCACGGCGGCGAGCCTACGGAGTCGCCGGCGATGGCAGGATGAGGCGCCGCCGGGGGGCCAATGACCGAGCTCTACGACCCGTTCTGCCACGAGCTGCACGAGGATCCCTACCCCGTCTACCGCGTCCTGCGTGACGAGCATCCGCTCTACTGGTGCGAGGCTCGCCGGTGCTGGGCCCTCACGCGCTTCGACGACGTGTGGGAGGCGGTCCACGACCCCACCACCTACTGCTCCGGCAAGGGCATCTTCCCCGGCATGGGTGGGGACGTGGCCCAGGAGGAGATGCTCCCCGTCCTCATCGTCATGGACCCGCCGCGTCATACGCAGCTGCGCAGCCTGGTGAACAAGGCCTTCTCCCCGCGCCGCATCCTCGATCGCGAGCCGGCCATCAGGTCGGTGGCGCACGCGCTCGTGGCCGAGCTGGCGGACAGGGAGACCGTCGACGTGGTGGAGGACCTGGCCAAGCCGCTTCCCTCCATCGTCATCGCCGACCTGCTCGGTGTCCCTGTGGCTGACCGGCGGGAGTTCCGCCACTGGTCCGACCAGATCGTCCAGGACCATCCCGACGACCCGGCAGCGGCAGCGGCGGCCATGGAAGGCCTCGCCGGCCTGTACTCCTACTTCGAGGGGCTCATCGCCGAACGCCGGCGGCACCCTCGCCACGACATGCTCAGCGCCCTGATCGAAGCCGAGATCGACGGCCATCACCTGGGCGAGCAGGAGCTGCTCGGCATGTGCATCCTGCTGCTCATCGCCGGCAACGAGACGACCACCAATCTGGTGAGCAACGCCGTGCTGCTCCTGGCCCAGCACCCCGCCGAGCGCAGGAGGCTGCTCGACGATCCGTCGCTGGTGGTCTCGGCCACAGAGGAGTGCCTGCGCTTCGATTCGCCGGTGCAGGCGCTCGCCCGCACGCTCACCACCGACGTCGATCTGCACGGCACCACGGTGCCGGCCGGCGACCGGATCCTCCTCGTCTACGGCTCGGCCAACCGCGACGAGCGTGAGTTCCCCGGTCCCGACACCTTCGACGTCGGCCGCCGGGTCGAGCGCCAGCTGGCCTTCGGACACGGGATCCACTTCTGCCTGGGATCGGCGCTGGCCCGCCTCGAGGGCAGGCTGGCGCTGTCGGAGCTGCTGGCGCTGTCCCCGGAGTGGGAGCTCGACGGAGAGCCGGTGCGGCTCCATTCCGGGCCGATCCGCGGCCTTCTGCGCCTGCCGGTGTCGCTGCGCCCGGCGGCGTAACTACATCATGCCCATGCCGCCCATGCCGCCCATTCCGGGGGCACCGGCGGCGACCGGCTCCTTCTTCTCGGGCTTGTCGGCCACCAGGGCCTCGGTGGTGAGTAGCAGCCCGGCCACCGACGCCGCGTTCTGCAACGCCGAGCGGGTGACCTTGGCCGGGTCGATGATGCCGGCCTTCAGCAGGTCCTCGAGGCGCCCGGTGAGGGCGTTCAAGCCCACCGTGCCGCTCTCGGCCTCGACGTGGTTGACGGTGACCGCACCCTCCATGCCGGCGTTGATGGCGATCCAGCGAAGCGGCTCGCCGAGCGCACCGGCCACGATGCGGGCGCCGGTGGCCTCGTCGCCGCTCAAGGTGTCGGCCAGGGACTCCACCGCCGAGCGGCTGCGCAGCAGGGCGGTGCCGCCGCCGGCCACGACCCCCTCCTCGATGGCGGCACGGGTGGCCGACAGCGCGTCCTCGATGCGGTGCTTCTTCTCCTTGAGCTCCACCTCGGTGGCCGCCCCCACCTGCACCACCGCCACGCCGCCGGCCAGCTTGGCCAGACGCTCCTGGAGCTTCTCGCGGTCCCAGTCGGAGTCGGTGTCCTCGATCTCGCGCTTGATCTGGGCGATGCGGCCCTTGACGTCGGCCTCCGAGCCGGCGCCCTCCACGATGGTGGTGTCGTCCTTGGTGACGATCACGCGCCGGGCCCGGCCCAGCAGGTCCAACGTGGTGTTCTCGAGCTTGAGCCCGACCTCCTCGGAGATCACCTGGGCGCCGGTGAGGACGGCCATGTCCTGCAACATGGCCTTGCGCCGCTC
>DATHCF010000184.1:0-21953 GCA_035319705.1 Acidimicrobiales bacterium
TCGGTACTGGGGCAGGGGGCACGTGTGGCGCCCGGGGCGCACATCGTCGACGGCAGGGTCGGCGCAGGGACCGGCTAGCGCCAGCTCGCCGGCTGCAGCCGGCCGACGCCATCGGAGACCGGCGGGATCAGAGGATTCGGAGGAGAGGCATCGATGCGGGCACTCGTCACCGGCGGAGCCGGCTTCATCGGTTCGAACCTGGTGGACCGTCTGCTGGCCGAAGGACATTCGGTCGACGTCGTCGACGATCTGTCGAGCGGGTCGCTCTCCAATCTGGCCGACGCCCGAAGCGGAGCCGGACACGACCTGACCTTCCACCAGCTCGACATCCGTTCGGGGGAGCTGGTGGAGCTCATGGCCCATCGGCGGCCGGAGGTGGTTTTCCATCTGGCTGCCCAGGCCGACGTCCGGGTGTCGGTGCAACGGCCGGTGTTCGACGCCGAAGTGAACGTGCTGGGGACGCTGAGAGTCCTGGAGGGAGCCCGGGTGGCGCACAGCTCCCGGGTGGTGTTCGCCGCCAGCGGTGGGACGCTGTACGGCGACCCCGACCCGTCGGAGATCCCCGTGCGTGAGACGCACGAGCAAAGGCCGCTTTCCCCCTATGGCGTGTCCAAGAAGGCCGGCATCGACTACCTGGCTGCCTATCGGCAGCTGCATTCGCTGGAATTCTGCGCCCTGGCCCTGGCCAACGTCTACGGCCCCCGGCAGGACCCCCACGGTGAGGCCGGCGTGGTCGCCATCTTTGCCGAGCGTCTGCTCGACGGCGAGGCCGTGACCGTCTTCGGGGACGGTGAGCAGACCCGTGACTTCGTCTACGTCGACGACACCGTGGACGCCTTCGTCCGCGCTGCCACCAAGGGGGGCGGTCTGGTCGTGAACGTGGGGACGGGACGTCAGGTCAGCGTCAACGAGCTCGCCCGCCTCATGGGCGAGCGCGTGGGCAACCCGCAGCCGCCGGTGTACGCCGCGGCGCGTCCCGGGGAGCTCCGCTACAGCGCTCTCGACCCCGGGCGTGCCGGCATCCATCTCGGCTGGCGCGCATGGACGGAACTGAGCGACGGCGTGGACAACGTCCTCGCCTACGTGGCCGCCAAGCGTTGAGCCGTCCGTCGCTCAGCGGAACATGTCTTCGGCCGGCGGCCTGATGACCTCCTGGCTGACCGATCCCGGCCGGAACCAGCCCGGATCGAGCCCGCGCACCACGGCCCCGGGAACGCCCGACGCCTTTCCCATCACCAGCTCGGCGGCGGAGGCGATCTCGTCGGCCACACACACTTCGGTGGCGAGCAGCGTGCGGCCCCGATCGTCCGGCGTGCCCCGCAGGTCGAGCACGGCGGCGATCCCGGCACAGCCGATGGCCACGTCGGTCACCCCCCGTCGCCATGGCCGCCCGAAGGTGTCCGACACGATGACGGCCACCTCTGCTGCGGTACGCGCCCGTAAGCGATCGCGCAGCCGTCGGGCCGACCGGTCGGGATCCTCGGGGAGCAGGGCCGCCCATCCCTGGTCCACGTTGGACAGGTCGACGCCGGCGTTGGCGCACACGAATCCGTGCCGGGTCTCGCTGATGACGAGGTCCCCGCGGCGGCGCAGCACCCGGACCGACTCGGACATCACGATCTCCAGGCGGGCGTCGACGTCGTCGTGGTCGATCGGGACCAGGCGCCCTTCGGCCTTCGACACGACCTTCTGGGTGACCACCACCACGTCCCCGTTCTGGAGCTCCACGGCGCCGGCCAAGAGCGAGGCCAGGTCGTCTCCTCGCCGGATCTCGCCCAGCCCGGTTACCGGGATGAGCTGCAGGGCCCGGCTCACCGGCGTCCCGTCGCCGCTCGCCCGGCGTCGAGCACCGCCTTGCCCAGGGCGGCGGCGTCGGCAGCCGTCCGCATCACCGTGGGAGCCACCACGCAGCGCATCCCGAGCGCACGGACGGCACCGGCGTGGCCGGCGTCGGCCTCGTCGATAACCAACGTGCCGCACACCTGCGCGTACCTGCGGGCCACGCCGAGCACCGAGGGCTCCTCGCCCAGCTCGGCCAGCAACCGGTCGGCCGGGCCCTTCAAGGCCTTGCCGGCCACGATGGGCGAGACCGCCACGACCGTCTCCCGGCGGGTGGCGACGGCTTGAGAGACGTCCGGGACCGCCAGGATCGGCCCGATGGAGACCACCGGGTTGGACGGGCAGATGACGACCACCTCGGCGCCGTCGACGGCCGGCAACACACCGGGAGCGGGGGAGGCCCTGTCGGCTCCCTCGAAGCGCACGGCGTTCACCGGCTCGGCGTGGCGGAGGCGGACGAAGTATTCCTGGAAGGCGACCTCCCGGCCGTCGGCGGCGAGCTCCAAGCGAGTGCGCACCGGATCGTCGGACATGGGCAGCACCTCGATGCCGACACCGAGTTGGCGTCTCAGTTCGGCGGTCACCTCCGACAGGGGCGCTCCCTCCGAGAGTCGTTGCGTGCGGTAGAGGTGAGTGGCCAGGTCGTGGTCACCGAGACGGAACCACGCCTGCCCGCCGAGTTCCTCCAGCGCCGTGATGACCGTCCATGTCTCACCGGCCAGCCCCCAACCGCGGTTCTCGTCGCTTCGCCCGGCCAGCGTGTAGCACACCGTGTCGATGTCAGGGCTTATGTGCAGCCCGTGCAGCACCGTGTCGTCGCCCGTGTTGACGATAGCGGTGATGTGATGTGGCGGCGTCACCTGGACCAGGCCGCGCAGCAGTCTCGCTGCTCCGACGCCACCGGCCAGGGCGGTGATCACGGGCAGACTGGGCGCGCCACGTCAGGTCTCGACGTTGCGGCGGCCCGGGGAACCCCCATGTCCCCAGGAGTCAGTGCCAACATGGTACCGACCCTAGCCTTCGCACAATGCCTGACTGGCGGCCAAGGTCGGGCTGAGCGAGGCTGAAGGAAGCCATCTAGGACGATTGCGAAAGCCGGCGTGACCAACTTGAAACGGGCCAGACACTTGGCACATCCGAGGAGGCGCGTTCGGCGCAGCACCATCGCAGGCGCTCTCCTCCTCGTCGTCGCGGTCGTCATCTCGCTGATCACACTGTCGGGAAACGGCGGCCCGAAACGGCCTGCAGTTCGGACACGTGCGCAGGCGGCGTCCAGGTCGGCGCGTACGTTCCTCGGCCCGGATGGTGTCGAGTCGACCGCTGTCGTCGCCGAGAACCGTCTCCCCGGGACGACGGCTTGGCAGATCACGAATCAGGCCGCTTCCGGCTTCATCGAAGGCTTTGCCGATACCACCTACGCCGCTCAGGGTGGTCAAGTCGGTCTTTACGTGTCCACGTCGGCCAACTCGTTCCGCGTGATTGCCTATCGAATGGGTTATTATGGAGGGAAGGGTGGGCGGCAGGTGTGGGGGTCGGGCACGCTGTCCGGTGTTCAGCAGCCCGCGTGTCCAGTGGTGACCGGCATCAACATGGTGGATTGTGACAGTTGGTCTCTCTCCTTGACCGTCCAGATCACCAGCGCCTTTCCCTCGGGCGATTACCTCTTCAAATTGATCGGCAGTGGTGATCAACAGAGTTACGTACCGCTCACCGTGTGGGACCCGACGAGCACCTCCACGTACGTGATCATGGCCCGGTCGCTCACAGAACAGGGTTGGAACACCTTCGGCGGGTACTCCTTCTACCAGGGAGAAGGCCCCTGCCCGCCGGGTTCGGGCAGTTACCCGCCCTGCAACAGAGCCCGGGTCGTGTCGTTCGATCGCCCGTACAGCACGGGGAACGGGGCGGCTGACTTCCTCGGAGACGAATTCCCTCTCGTCTATTACGCGGAGGAGCAGGGACTCGACGTCACCTACGGCACCGACGTCACGGTCAACGACCACCCGAGCATGCTCCTCCAGCACAAGGCGCTGCTCTCCCTCGGACATGACGAGACTTGGACTTGGCCCGAGCTTCAAGGTGTCGAGATTGCGATCGGGAAAGGGTTGAACGTCGGATTCATGGGCGCTGCTGCCATTGTCCGCCACGCCCGTCTTCAAGCATCTCCGCTCGGACCGGACCAGGAGGAGGTCGATTACCGTGACTCGTCCGAGGACCCGTTGAACGGCGTCGGCAGCGCCGACGAAGTGACGGGGAACACCTGGGCGTCCCCGCCGACCGACATCTCCACGAGCGGGCTTGTCGGGCAGATCTACAGCGGATACCTGGAACCGAATGAGCCACCAGCTGCGCTCGTGGTCTGGGACGCCGACGCCTGGATTTTCAAGGGCACAGGTCTGGTCGACGGGTCGAAGATACCCGGGGTGATCAGTTCCGACATCGATCACGTCGACCCTTCGCAGCCCATGCCGGCGGATCTCGAAGTGCTCGGCCATTCTCCCATCCCGCTGTCAGAGGCCTACACGAACCAAGGCGAGTGGGGCGGTGATACCTACTCCGACATGACCTATTACACCGATCGCTCGAGCAAGGCCGGGATATTCGACAGTGGAACGGTCAACTGGATCAACGCCATGGCTCCGCCCTGTTCCGGGGAGCCGGCAGGTTTGTGCCCGTCTCCCCTGCTGGGCGAGATCACCGGCAACCTCTTCTGGCTGTTCGGACAGGGCCCGGCTGGGGACGTCGTTCCCTCGACGGCGAACTGGCAGTCGGTCACGCCCTCCGGCTCGTAGGACGCACGGTCAGAGACGGACGGCTCGGTGGACGAACGTCATGACCCATATGACGGAGATCAACCCCGCCGGGATCCACAGGGCGCGGGACGATACCTTGGAACCGAGAAGGACGATGACGGAGAACAGGTAGAGGTCCTCGTACGCCCGGAAGTCGGCTCGCCCGTACCAGATCCCGCTGGACAAGCACAGAGCGAGGACGAGCGCCGCTGCCCAAGCGGCTCGTTCCCAGCTGCGAACGGCCGACGACCGCAGGCAGCAGGCGGCCACCACGACCACCACCGCCAGTACGGCGAATTCGCTCAGCCAGATTGCGGCCCCCGTCGACGGTAGCCCCTGCAGATAGTGCACGAGGGCGCCGAGCATGTGGACGAAAGGGGCGCTGAGATTGTCCTGGCCACTCGAGCGGAGGGGCAGTATGCCGATGTCCGCCAACGCGTAGAGCTGCCAGGCACCGAACGCCAGCCCCGGGATGATCCAGGCCGCCTCCTGATGCACGGGGCGATGGTGGCGCTTCAGCAGGCTCCACAGATCGACCAGCGCTACCGCCACCACCAGATCGAAGGTGGTCTCGAGGGTCAGCACTGCTCCGCCCAGCAGCAGGCCGGCGACCACCGGCCTGCCGGCACGCAGCACCAGCAGCCCGCCGACCAGAAAGCAACTGGCCACCACCTCCGGGAGATCCCGGCCGATACTGAAGAGAAAGCCCCAGAAACCGGCAACCAAGAGCCCCCAGGCGGCATGGCGTCCCGCCTGCTGGGCAAGGACTCCGCCGAGCCATCCGAGGACCGTGAGCGCCAGGATGTTGACAGCGACCTCGGTGTCGGGAATGAGGGAGCGGTTGCCGGCTGCCGCCAACCACGACAGTGTCGGATAGCCGATGCGCTCGACCCGGAAGGCGCTGTCCCATCTGATGCCGAAGGCGGAGCGTGAAAGATTCAGCGGGTCGAGCGCCAACCGATAGTAGAACTCCCCGTCGTAACCGGGGGACTTGGGAAAGACGTAGAGGCCTCGCGGCGCCAAGCCGTTCACGAAGTCGGAACCGGCCAAGACGAACCGGGTGATGTCGTCCTTGGCCACGAGAACCAGCCGCATGAGGACGAAGAAAGTGCCGCCCACGGCGGCGACGGCGGCCGGGACCGCCGGGCTGTCGAGTGCCCTGTGCTTCGCCGCCACAGCGGACCGCTCTTCGACGCGAATGTGGGCACGGTACCAGCGGGCAGCTCCAGGTGGAGCGACCGGCCCGCCGACGGTGTGCAAGGCTCGACGGATGCCTCCTGGGGGTCGGACGGACACCGACACGCCGAGGCGGCTCCGGGTGGCGCTCGACGCCACTGCGCTTCTGGGCACGCGGACCGGGGTGGCCGAGTTCTGCCTCGGTGCGCTCGACGCGTTGCGACGGCGGCGAGAGCTGGAAGTGTCGGCTTTCGCCGTGTCGTGGCGGCGGCGGAACCGGTTGCCCGCCGAGGTACCGGCCGGCGTGGTGGTGGCCCAGCGGTCCATGCCGGCTCGTCCGCTACAGCTGGCCTGGCGCCGGAGCCGTCACCCCGCCGTCGAGTGGTTCATCGGCCCGATCGACGTGGTTCACGGGACCAACTTCGTGGTGCCGCCGACCCGGCGGGCTGCCCGAGTGGTCACCGTGAACGACCTGACACCGATGCGGTACCCCGAACTGTGCCACCGCTCGAGCCTCGTGTACCCGGAGTTGGTCCGGCGGGCGATCGGCGAGGGCGCGTGGGTCCAGACACCGTCGGCCTTCGTGGCGACGGAGGTGGTGGAGGAACTCGGGATCGACGCTGCGCGCGTACGGGCGATCCACTACGGCATCCCGGCACGCCAAGGTGGGAACACGGCACAACCTGCGGTGGGACGAGGTGGCGAAGCCGGCTGTCCACCGCCCATCACGCTTCCCGATGGGGCACACCGCTACGTGCTGGCCGTCGGGACGATCGAGCCTCGCAAGGACTACCCGGGGTTGGTGGCTGCCTTCGGTCAATTGGCTGCCGAGGTGCCCGACGTGGCCCTGGTGGTGGCGGGGGGGGCGGGCTGGGGCATGCCGGCGTTCGAACGGGCCCTCGAGGCGTGCAAGTGGCGGGACCGTATCGTCTGTACGGGCTACCTCGACCGCCCCTCGGTGTTCGAACTGCTGGACCGGGCGGCCGTGCTGGCTTTCCCGTCCCTGTACGAAGGGTTCGGCTTCCCCCCCTTGCAGGCGATGGAGGCGGGCGTGCCGGTGGTGGCGACCAGGGCCGGCTCGGTGCCCGAGGTGGTCGGCGACGGCGCCCGGCTGGTCTCACCGGGAGACACCGAGGAACTGGCGGCGGCATTGGTGGCCGTGCTGACGGACGACGCCGAGCGCGCCCGTCTGGTCGCAAGCGGCCGGCGCCGCGCCGCGCTGTTCTCGTGGGACCGGTGTGCCGAAGGGCTGTCGCGGCTCTATCAGGACGCCTCCGGTCGTTGACCCGAGATCAGGTCGCCGTCACCGCCCCTCCCTGACGATCCTCTCGAATACGGAGAGCCATTGTCCCGTCGGTTCGCGCAACGACCGGCGGTTGCGCCGCTGTGCAGAAGTCGTGGGTCTCTCAGGCAGGACGGCAAGCACTGCTTCAGCGAGGGCGGCGGGGTCGTCCGGAGGCACCAGCCGGCCGGCGTCCGGGCCGAACTGTCCGAGCATCTCGGGCGAACCCCCATGGTCGGTCGCCACCACTGGAACCCCGGAGGCGAGCGCTTCGACGGCGGTCGATGCGTAGGGCTCCGGATAGGTGGAGGGAACCACGAGCACGTCGAGATCAGCCAGCAGTTCCGGCATGTCTGCGCGGGGACCCAACCACCGGACGCCCTCGGTACCGGCGGCGGTCGCCTCGAGGCGCTCGGCGTAGGCCTCCTTACCTGGAACTGCACCGCCGGCGATCACGATTTCGACCTCGGGCCGGCTGGCGCGGATGCCGGGCACGGCATCCAGCAGGACCTCAAAGCCCTTCCAGGTATCGAGGCGGCCTGCCGCACCGACGAGAACGGCTTCGTCCGGGACCCCGACGGCATCCCGGAAACGCCCGGCTCGGTCGGGACCGAAGCCGTCGTCGACGTCCAGCTCGTCGTGGACGACCTCTGTCCGCGCTCCCGTCAGTTGGGCCGCCACCGGTCCCGATACCGCCATCACCTCCACGGCGAAATGGCGAGCCAGAAATCGCTCGAGGCGAAGTGCCGCTGCCGATTGGACCACGATCTCTCTGGCATGCCAGACATGTGGCACGCGCAGCAGCCGTGCCGCCGCCCAGCCGTACCAGCAGTGGAGCGAATTGGAGTGAATGATTCCGGCGTCCAACTGTCGGGCCAGGCGGAGGATCCTGAGAACAGCGACGGGCCAGCCCAGTGCGTACCGCAGCCAGTAGAGGGGGTTTCGCGTCGACGTTATCCGCCGCATGGGGACCACGTGAAGCGTGGCTCCGGCCGCGGTGAACTCATCCGACAGGGAAGTAGGTGCCGGGGTGACGACGTGACAGTCCCAGCCCGCCCTACAGAGGCTGCGGACCATTCGGACGAGGCACCAGTCGGACCCGCCCCGGTCTGCTACAGGCTGGATCGACAGGAGAACACGTTTGCGCATCGGGTCCACGTTGAACGGTCCTCGAGAGGGTACTAGGCGCGTTCTACCGTATGATGAACCGAAAGGACGCCTTTGGTGCGCGTGGCTTTCAACGTAGAGCAGCTTCTTTACCACGCGCCCGGTGGGACGGCACGTTACGCGTCCAGGATCGCCGCGCTCCTCGGGTCGGAAGCCGGGGTCGAAGAGGTGCTGCCGTTCACCGCGTGGCACGGCCGGCGGGCCGTGGCACGTGCTCTTGACCGCTTCGGGCTGTCCGGTGGCGCCGCCATCGCCCCCGTCCGCCGTCTGCCGTTGCCGCGGCCGTTGCTCTACGAGGCGTGGAACGCCACCGGTTCGCCCGCACTCGACCGGTTGCCCCGTGTGCTGCGGGGCGCCGACCTCGTGCATTCGCCGTCGGTGGTGACACCGCCATGTCACCGCGTGCCGGTCGTGGTCAATGTCCATGACGCCGCCTTCGCCCTGTTCCCCGAGACCTATCCCGCCCGGGGCCTGCGGTTCCACCGGCGGAGTGTGGAGATGACCGCTCGCCGCGCCGATCTCGTGATCACTGGCACGCAATCGGCAGCCGAGGAGATCGTGGCCAATACGCCGATCCCTTCCGACCGTCTACGTGTGGTGCCGGACGGAGTGGACCACCGGCCTGCCACCGTTGACGAGGTGAAGGCCACGCTGGCCCGCCATCAGCTGAACGGGCTTCCCTACGTGCTGTGGGTCGGCAGCCTCGAGCCGCGGAAGAACGTGTCCACGCTGGTCGAAGCCTTCGCGCTCCTGCATCGGCGCGGGGACGTCCCTCACCAGCTCGTGCTGGTCGGGCCGCGCGGCTGGCTAGACCGTCACCTCCTGCCCGAGGAGGCGAAGGAGACGCTCGGCGCGCATCTGCGGGTGCTCGGCGAGGTCGACGACACCGAATTACGGGCGCTCTACGCGGGATCGGAGCTCTTCGCCCTGCCGAGCCTCCACGAAGGGTTCGGGTTACCGGTGCTCGAGGCCATGGTGCAGGGCACGCCCGTCATCTGCTCGGACATCGCCGTGCTCCGGGAGGTGGCCGGCGGGGCAGCGCGATTCGTCCCGCCGATGGAAGCCGGTGCGTGGGCCGACGCCATCGCCCGGCTGGTGGTGGATCGAGACGAGTGCCGGCTCCTGGTGGAGGCGGGACACCGGCGAGCCGCCGAGTTCGGCTGGGACCGCACGGCGCGGCTCACCCGGGCCGTCTACGACGAGGCGCTGGCGTCATGAAGCCCGATCGCACCCCCCGGCGCCATGCCGCATCCCGTCGCAGAGTTGGGGGGAGACCGGCCCACTAAGGTCCACCCCGATGCGCGCCTTCGTCACCGGGGGAAAGGGCTTTGTGGGAACGTGGCTGGCGTCTCATCTCGAACGACAAGGCGACGAGGTGGTGGTCGTCGATCGCGAGGTGGACGTGTGCGACGGGGCCTCCGTGACGAGGGTCCTGACCGGCGCAGCTCCCGATGCCGTGTATCACCTGGCTGCGCTCACGCACGTGGGGCGCTCGTGGGTCGACCCCGAAGAGGTCATTCGGGTCAACGTGCTCGGCACTCTCCATGTGCTCGAGGCTGCTCGTCGTTGCCGGCCGGCGCCTCGGGTGCTGCTGGTGAGCTCGGCCGAGGTGTATGGCGTCCTCGACGCCGGTGCGCTGCCCGCCGACGAGCGCACGGCTCTCGCGCCGGTCACCCCCTATGCGGCCAGCAAGGTGGCGGCGGAATTCCTCGGTGTGCAGGCCCGGCTCGGAAGCGAATTGCCGGTCATCCGGGTGCGGCCCTTCAACCACGTGGGGCCCGGCCAAGGGGCGGGATTCGTGGTCCCGGCACTGGCCAAGCGGATCGTCGAAGCGCGTCGACAGGGACGTGACACCCTTCCCGTCGGCAACCTGAGTGCCCGGCGCGACCTCACTGACGTGCGCGATGTGGTGCGCGGCTATCGGCTCCTCGTCGAGCGGGGCGAGTCCGGGGAGGTCTACAACGTCTGCTCGGGACGGGCATGGTCCATCGCCGAGGTGGCCGATCGTCTGCTGGCCATGGCCGGTGCCCAGCTGAAGCTGGTGGAGGACCCCGAGCTCGTGCGCCCGGTCGACGTGCCACTTCTGGTGGGTGACCCGGGCAAGATCCGGGCCGCCGTCGGGTGGGTTCCCGAGATCGAGATCGACCGCACCCTCGCCGACGTGCTCGACGAATGGCAGCGCCGGGTGCCGGACACCACCGCCTGACGCGCCGAAGGCCCCCCGGGGGAAGGGGGCCTTCGGTTTGCGGGGATCCGGGGGGATCCTCAGGGGGCAGGAATCGTCATGCGGTGGGCAGCAACGTGCGGATCTGGTGGCGGGCCTCTCTGGCTTGCGAGCGCGCCTGCTGCGCCAGTGAGCGAGCCTGTGCGGGAAGCCGCTCTTCGACCGGCTCCCATGCAGACTCGAGCTTGCCGATCACGCCTTCGATCCGCTCGTCTACGTCCTTCACCCGGCGTGACAACTCGCCCCGCACGTCGCCAAGAGTGTTCTCGACCTGGGCACGGGGCTCGGCCAGGCGCTTCGCCAGGTCATGGCGCCGAACCTGGGCTCGTTGCAGTCCAAGCACGCCGAGACCGACGACCACATAGGCGGCGTCGCGGGCAGTCTTGGAGATCTCCTCGGTGATGTCCTTGAGCTCGGGCATTCGGGGGCTGTCCTCCTCGTTCGGGCTGCTAACAACCATATACCGTAATGCTAACAATTGCAAGCACCCCGGCCGACCGCTCCCCCCTGCGTCGGCCGGCCCGGCCTCCGGAGGCCCGCCAGGGCGGGCAGTAGCCTCGACGCTCTGATGGAGAACCTGGCACCCCCCGTGGTGGCCGTCGTCGTCACCTGCGATCCGGGGCCCTGGTTCGAGGAGACCCTTCGTTCGCTCGCCGCTCAGGACTATCCCGAGCTGTCGGTGCTGATCCTCGATGCGGCGAGCGTCGTCGACCCGACGCCCACCGTAGCGGCCATCCTCCCCAGTGCCTTCGTGCGCCGGTTGCCCGAGAACCTGGGCTTCGCCGCATCGGTCGACGCCGTGCTCGGCATGGTGGCCGGGGCTTCCCACCTGCTGCTCTGTCACGACGACGTGGCCCTCGACCCCGACGTGGTGCAGGTGATGATGGAGGAGTCCTTCCGCTCGAATGCCGGGATCGTCGCTCCCAAGCTGGTCAGCTGGGACGACCCCCATCGCCTGTTGCACGTCGGCATGGCCGTCGACAAGGGCGGGGCGGTGGTGGACCGTGTCGAGCCCGGGGAGATCGACCATGGCCAGCACGACGCCGTCCAGGACGTCTTCCTCGCCCCCGGCGGCTGCACCTTGGTCCGCGCCGACCTGTTCGCCGAGCTCGGCGGCCTCGATCCGGCCGTGGTCGCCCTCGGCGACGATCTCGACCTGTGCTGGCGGGCGCAGGTAGCCGGAGCCAGGGTCGTGGTCGCTCCGAGCGCCCGGGTCCGCCATCTCGAGCGGCTGGCTGCCGGCGAGCGACCGCTGCCGCTCGGGGCGCCGAGCCTCCAGGCGCTGCAGCGCCGCCACGAGCTGCGGATCGTGCTGATCGCCTACAGCCGCTTCCATCTGCTTCGCGTCCTGCCGCAGCTGGTCGCACTGACGATCGGCGAGATGACGGTGGCACTGCTCACCGGCCACCGTCGCCGCGCGGCCGCGCTGTGGCATGCGTGGCGCTGGAATTGGGCGGCGCGCAAGGACCTGCGAGCCGCGCGAGCGGCGTTGGCCCAACGTCGGCGACTGAGCGACGTGCAGGTCCGCCGCCTCCAACTGCACGGCAGCGCCCGCCTGACCGCCTACTTCCGCCGGCTGTTCACCCATGGCCTGGAGGCGGCCCATGCCGGCGCCGCCGCCCTGCAGCCCCCGCCACCTCCGGCGCAGAAACACCACACACCCTCCGAGTACGGGGTCCCGTACGAGGGCGAAGCCGACCTCGGTCAGGCGTCGCCGCTGTACCAGGGTGCCGCCGGGGACGGTCGGCCGGCATCGGGCGACGGGGCGGGAAGCGTTGCGCCGCACGGCGACGGAACGGGGCCTTCTCCCGCCGTCGTGCCGTCCTCCCGCAGCGGCCCGGGCATCTCGGGCAGGTTCGTCACCTGGGCGGTGGTGGTCTTCGTGCTGTTGGTCGGGAGCCGTCAGCTCCTCGGCCTCGGGTTTCCCTGGATGGCCGGGTTGCTCCGACTGCCGGACTGGTCGACCCTGCTCCACCGTTTCTGGGTGGGCTGGCAGGGCCCCGGTCTGTCGAACGCCGATCCGACCACCCCGGCCACCGCCCCGCTCGGCGTGGCCGCGCTCATCCTGTTCGGCTCGAGCGCCCTATTGCAGAAGATCCTCGTGCTCGGCTGCCTCCCCTTCGGGGCCTGGGGGATGTCCCGGCTGGTGCGGCCGTTCGGATCCATCCGGGCCAGGGTGGCGGCCGTCGTCGCCTATGTGAGCCTGCCCTTGGCCTACGACGCCTTGGCCACGGGTCGTTGGGACGCCCTGCTGGCCTACGGGTTCGCCCCTTGGATCGTCCTCCGGCTGGCCCGGGCGTCGGGCCTGGAACCGTTCACGGCCGGCAACGGGGAGCGGCCTACGGCCGGGCGGCGCCGGCGCATCGCCCGCCAGGTGCTGGTGCTCGGCGTCATCGAGGCGGTGCTGTGCTCGCTGGCACCGGCGGGGGCGGCGCTCACCCTCCTCGTGGCCGCCGGCCTGTCGGTGGGAGGGCTCGCCGTGCTCGGCCGCCGTGGCGTGGTGGCAGCCAGCAGGATGATCGGGGTCGCCGCCGGCGCCACTGCTGTGTCGGTGGTGGCGCTGGCGCCGTGGTCGCTCGCCCTGCTCGCTGGCCCGCAGCGTTGGGAAGCGGTGACCGGACTGCCACTCGGTCCCGGGAGCGGACCCGGCTGGACGTCGCTGTTACGGCTGGCCATCGGCCCGATCGGCGACACCCCGCTTGTCTACGGGTTGGTGGCGGCTGCCGTCCTGCCCCTGCTGCTGGCGGCCCGGCACCGGCTCACCTGGGCGGCCATGGCCTGGGGGATGGTCGGCTCGTCATGGGTGCTCATCTGGGCCGAGGGCCGGGGGTGGACCGGGGCCTTCGCCGTCGATGCGCAGATGCTGCTGGCGCCGGCGGCGGTCGGGGTGGCGGCCTGCATAGGGCTCGGCGTGGTCGCCTTCGTGCACGACCTTCCCTCGTATCGGTTCGGCTGGCGGCAGGCGGCGGCGGTGCTGGCGGCGGGGATGGCCGCGGTGGGGACGCTGCCGGTGCTGGCGGCGGCGGGCGGGGGCCGGTGGGAGCTGCCGGCCACAGGTTTCGGCGAGGCCACCGCCTGGCTGTCGGCCCGGGCGCCGGCCGGCCACTTCCGCGTGTTGTGGCTCGGCGATCCGCGTGACCTTCCGGGCGGCGGATGGCGGCTACAGCCCGGTGTGGCCTACGCGGTGAGCGACGGCGGCATACCCGACCTGACCGGACTGTGGGCCGGGTCCGATCCCGGCGCCTCCTCCGCCCTCGGGAGGGCGGTCAGGCTGGCAGAGGACCACGGGACGATCGACCTCGGCCAGCAGCTGGCGGCCGCTCATGTCCGCTACGTGGTGGTGGTCCAGGCACTCGCCCCTGAGATCCCCGGCTATCAGACACCGGCCACCTTCCCCGTGCCGGCACAACTGACGGATGCCTTGAACGCCCAGAGCGACCTGATCCAGGTACCGGGCCAGGGGGGCTTGTCGGTGTACGTCGACGCCGTCACGACCTCGGGTCGTGCCCTGGTCCATCGGGGATCGTCGTCCGCCTACCGGGCCGGCCAGTACGCGGAGCTGGTGGTCTGGGCGCTGTCAGCGGTGGCCGCCTTGCGCGGCCTCGGACGCTCGTCACGCCGCCGAAGAGTCCAGGTTCGCGCCCGGCCGGGGCCGTACCCTCCGAGGGGCGTCTTCGCCCATGGGCAATCACCTTCGCCTGCGCACAGCGGCCAGCCGAGCGAGCCCGGCGTACCCGCCGGGGCCGGAGGGCGATGAGGGGGGATCACGCACGGCGGGCGGCGGTGTTCGCGGTCGCGGTCCTGGCGGTGGCCGGGGTCGCCACGGCGGACGCCCTCGTCACGGCCACCACATCCGCCGCCCAGCCCACGCCGGCTTCGGCGGTGGTGTCGGGCGAGGCCGCCAGGTCGTCGGCGTGGTACTGCGCCGGTGTTGCCTCCCCGCCGTCGGGGATCCAGCCGTCCTTGCTCGTCACCAACTTCGGGCGGCGTACCGTGAGCGGCACGATCGATACCGTGCCGGTGGGCACGTCCATCGCCGCGGCAAGCACCTTCACCGCCGCGCCGGGGCAGCAGATGTCGGTGCCGGTCGTGGCGGGAGCCGACAGCGTCATGCTCGACGGTGGCGACGTGGGTGTCGACCAGCAGCTGTCGGGTGCGGCTGGGATCAGCACGGCGCCCTGTTCGTCGACAGCCTCCAGTAGCTGGTACTTCGCCAAGGGGTCCACGGCCTCGGGCGACAGCCTGCAGGTGGCGTTGTACAACCCCATGCCCACGCCGGCGGTGGTCGACGTGACGTTCGTGTCCGCTTCGGCGGGGCTGGAGGTGCCGCCCGCCTACCAGGGCATATCGGTGCCGCCCGGCACGGTGCTGGTGGAGAACGCCGGTGACCACGTGTCGGGTGACCCGAACCTGGCCACCGAGGTGAGCGTCCTCTCGGGTCAGGTCGTGGCGTCGGAGACCGTCCAGTCGGGCTCGCCGTCTCCCACCGGAGGACTGTCGCTGGTCGACGGGGTCTCGTCACCCCTGCGTCAGTGGGCGTTCGCCCAGAACGCCGACATCGCCGGGGGAGGGAACGTGTTCGACATCCTCAACCCCTCTTCTTCCCCGGCGACGGTCACCGTGGCGCCGGCGTTCGTCCACGACCAGGCCGCGCCGTTGTCGTTGCGGGTCGGACCCCAATCGCTTGTCACCTTCGTGGCCCAGAACCAGACCCGTATACCTGGGGGCGTGCTGTTCGGGCTCACCTTCGCCACCACGAAGGACCGCGGCATCGTGGTGGCCCGTCAAGCCTCCGGATCGGGCGCCCCTCCCGCCATCGCCACCACCGAAGCGCAACCCGGCGGCGTGGAGAACTGGCTCGTGCCCGGCGTGCCTCCCGGGGAGTCACCGTGGGGAATGTCGCTGCTCGACCTGGCCGGCCACCCGGTGCGGGTGACCGTGTTGCAGGTGGCCGCCGGTGGACGAACGAATCCCCTGGGCGGCGAGTCAGACGTGCAGCTCGTCCCGAGAGTGCTCTACACGATGAGCTCGGCCTCGGTGCCCGTCGGGTCGGTGCCCATCGTCGTGCGCGCCAGCGGGCCGGTGGCCGTCGAGCTCGACGCGGCGCCGGCACAGCCGCCCGGGGTCGAGACCGTTCCGGCCTGGCCGCTTCTCAGTCCCGCGAGCTGATCGAGTCGGGCGGCTCGGCCGAGGCGCTCGAGCTGCCGGACGGGCCGGTGCCCGAAGCACTCGAGCTGCCGGAGCCGGACGACGATCCGGCGGCACTGCCGTGGCTCGGGTTCTGCGCACGACCAGCCACCTGACCGCCGGCGCCGGCGGCGCGGTCGGCAGTGGGGAGGTGGCGCACGGTATCGGACTCGTGCACCGGTCGCCCGTAGGCCTGTTCCACCATGCGGCCCACTTCGTCGCCGTCGAGCGTCTCGTGCTCGAGCAAGCCGTGCGCCACGGCATCGAGGCCGCCACGATGCCGTGACAGCAGCTCGATGGCGCGTTCCTCTTGTTGGCGCAGGATGCGGGCCACCTCGGCGTCGACCACCCGGGCCGTGTCCTCCGAGTAGTCGCGCGAGTGCAGCAGGTCCTCGCCCAGGAACACCATTCCCTGTGACCCCCAGGCCATGGGACCGAGCTCCTCGCTCATGCCCCACTCGCGGACCATCTTGCGGGCCAGCTCCGTGTTGCCGACCAGGTCGTTGCTGGCCCCGGTGGACAGGTCGCCGTAGACGAGGATCTCGGCCGCCCGGCCGCCCATCCGGACGGCCAGCGAGTCCTCGATCACCTCGCGGGGGTAGATGTGGCGCTCCTCGATCGGCAGCTGCTGCGTGACGCCCAGGGCCATGCCCGTCGGCAGGATGGTCACCTTGTGAACGGGATCGGCGTGTTCGAGCACGTAGGCGAGCACGGCGTGGCCGGCCTCGTGGAAGGCGACGCGCTCCTTCTCCTGGTCGGAGAGCACCAGGCTTTCGCGTCGCTGGCCCATGAGGACCCGGTCACGGGCGGCTTCGAAGTCCTGCATCTCGACCTGGTGCGAACCCCGCCGGACGGCGTACAGCGCCGCTTCGTTCACCAGGTTGGCCAGATCGGCGCCGCTCATGCCCGGTGTCCCCCTGGCCACCAGCTCGAGGTCGACATCCGGCCCGATGCGCTTGTCCTTGCAGTGCACCCGCAAGATGGGGAGCCGCTCCTCGAGGTCCGGTAGCGGCACCACGATCTGCCGGTCGAAGCGGCCGGGGCGCAGCAGCGCGGGGTCGAGGATGTCGGGACGGTTGGTGGCGGCCATGATGACCACGCCCTCGGCCGGGTCGAAGCCGTCCATCTCCGACAGCATCTGGTTGAGCGTCTGCTCACGCTCGTCGTGGCCGCCACCGAGCCCTGCGCCGCGTTTGCGGCCGATGGAGTCGATCTCGTCCACGAAGATGATGGCGGGGGCCTGCTTGCGAGCGGTCTGGAACAGGTCGCGCACCCGGCTGGCGCCCACACCCACGAACATCTCCATGAAGTCCGAGCCGCTGACCGACATGAACGGCACGCCGGCCTCGCCGGCCACGGCCCGGGCGATCAGCGTCTTCCCCGTGCCGGGGGGGCCGACGAGCAGTATCCCCTTGGGGATGCGGGCCCCGATGTCGCGGAAGCGATGGGGCGACTTCAAGAAGTCGACCACCTCGCTGATCTCGACCTTCACGCCCTGGTAGCCGGCGACGTCGTTGAAGGTGGTGCGCGGCCGCTCGGTGGTGTACAGCCGGGCCCGGGACCGTCCGATCGACATGATGCCCGTCATCTGTCCCTGGGCACGGCGGCTGATCCAGAAGAAGATGCCCACGAAGGCCAGCAGGATGAGGATGGTGGGCAGCCACTGCTCCCATCCACTTTCCGTGGGGGTGTAGAAGTGGACGGTCTTGATGTCGGCCTGCAGCGTGTCGATCTCGTCCTGCACGGCCGGATCCGGACCGTTGACGGTGTACTTCGTCCCGTCCTTGAGGCTGCCGGTGATGACGCCGCTTGAGGTGTTCTCGGTCGCCGAGGCGACCTCGTGGGACCGCACATCGCCCATGAACGCCTTGTAGCCGATCTGCTTCACCGAAGACTTCGACACGAGCGGCGGGATTATCAGAAAGGCGATCACCGCCACCAGCAGCAGAGCGAAGACCCACCGCCAGCTCTGGTCTCCCGACCCGCCTCCGGCGCCCTGGCCCGGACCGCCCACCCCACCGGGGGTCGGCCGCCCACCACGACGATTTGGAAGGGGGCCCATCGGCCCATCGTACGCGCCGAGGTGGCCGAAACATGCACCAGCCGGCGCACGGCAGCCCACACAGGCAGCCGGCATTGGAACGACGGAAGCGGTCGCTAACCTCGCGTCGATGTCGTCGGCGCCTCCCTCGGGCCCCCCCTGGCCGCCGCCGACGCCCTGGCCGGCATGGCCGCCCCCCCCGTCGTCTCCGCCGGTCTGGCCGCCGCCGGCGACCGACCGACACCCCGCTCCGAGCGAGGACGACGACGATCGGCGGCGGTGGCCGCCGTACACCACGGCCCGGGGTTGGAGCTGGATCTTCATCGCCGCTGCCGGCTTTCTCGTTGGTCAGGTGCTGAGCGCCGTCCTGCTCGTGGCGGTCGCCGCCGTGAACGGGCACCTGCACGACGTGAGCCGGCTCGCCGCCCGTCAGGTACCACCGGGTTGGGTGGTGGTCACCGGCCTCGTCGGCCTCTGGATCGGCTTTCTCGGCGCGGTGGTGTTGGCCAGCCGTAGCGGGGGCACAGGCAACTTGGCCAGGGACATGGGGCTCCGGGTGCGGCCCGTCGACTTCGTCATCGGCCCGCTCGTGGGACTGGGCGGCCAGCTGATCCTGCTTCCGCTCCTCTACCTCCCGCTCGAGCACTTCATCCCCAACCTGTCGCAGAAGTTGAGCCAACCGGCGAAGCACCTGACCGGCGGGTTCCCGGGCGCCGATCTGGCCGTCATCGGCGTGCTCACGGTGCTGGTCGTCCCGGTGGTGGAGGAGCTGCTTTTCCGGGGACTGTTCCTCCGCGGCGCGCTGCGCGCCTTCGCCGGCGCCGGGCGGAGGCTCGGTCCCGCCTTGGCCGTCGTCACCACCGGCATCGTCTTCGGTCTCGCGCATCTCGAGGCCCTCGAGACCCTCGGCCTCGCCGCCTTCGGGATGGTGCTGGCCCTCATGGCCCTGCGCTACGGCCGGCTGGGCCCGTGCATCTTGGCCCATGCCACCTTCAACCTCGTTGCCGTCGTGGCCGTGGCCGTAATGGCGCCGCCGCACTGATCGCGGCCGGGCCGCCCGGCGCGCCCGTGGGACACCCCTGCGTTCCACGCACCGTGGCCGCCGCCCGAAGGACGTCGTGTTCGGGCAGCATTGTCCGATGCGCCGACCGACCGCTCCCGCCGTGGCCACCCTGGCGGCGGTGGTCGGCGTCATCGTGGTCACCGTCTGGTCGATGGACCCTTCCGGGCTGGTCTCCACCTCGACCATCACCGGCGGCGACACCGGATCGCACGTCGGGCTCGCCTGGTACCTGAAGACGGCGCTGCTCCCGCACTTCCACGTCACCGGTTGGGACCCCGGGGCCTACGACGGCTATCCCCTCTATTCCTTCTATTTCCCCCTGCCCGACCTGCTGGCTGCGCTCGGCGGGTACGTCATCCCCTTCACGGTGGCCTTCAAGCTCGTCACCATCCTCGGATCGCTCACCTTGCCCGTCGCCGCGTGGGCCTTCGGACGGCTGGCCGGCCTGGAGCGGCCGAGGCCGGCCGTGCTGGCCGCTGCCACCCTGCCGTTCCTCTTCGACCAGACCTTCACCATCTACGGGGGCAACCTGTACTCGACCATGGCGGGCGAGTACGCGTATTCGCTCGGCTTGTCGGTGGCGCTTGTGTTCCTCGGTGTGGTGCTGCGCGGCATGCGGACGGGCAGGCACCGGGCGCTCGCCGCAGTCCTCCTGGTGGTGTGCGTGCTCTGCCACCTCATCGCAGCCATTCTCGCCGGGGCCGGCCTGGTGGTGGCGCTCGTCCTCGTGGGCGTCACCCGGCGCCGGTTGTGGTGGGTGGCGTCGGTGGCCGGCACCGGTGGGCTGCTGGTGGCCTGGTGGGCGCTGCCCTTCATGGTGGAGCAGCCCTACAGCACCAACATGGGATGGGTCAACGTCACCACCTACGCGCAGATGTTGGCCCCGTCGGCTGATCGCTGGGCACTGATCGTGGCGGCGGTGGGCGTGGTAGTGGCAGTGGCCAAGCGCCAGCGCGCCGCGGCGTTGCTCACCGTGCTGGGCGTCGGCTCCGCCCTGGCCCTCGTGCTCGATCCCCAGGGCAAGCTGTACAACACCCGCTTTCTCCCGCTGTGGTGGCTCTGCGTCTACCTGATGGTCGGGTACGCGGTGGCGGAGGCGGGCATCGCCGTGGCGTCATGGTGGCGACAGGCGCGCCCGGCACTCGCCCTCGACATGGGACCGGCGACCGGCGACGGGATCGGCCGGACACAGCGCCCGGCTTTCTTCCGCCCGGGGGCGGTCGGGGAATCGGGAGCCATCGGCACCGACATCACCGGCACCGAGACGTCGAGCCCGGCCGGACCCCGTACGGCAGCACCGGGGGAGCTGGGTGCGCGCTGGCATGGCGGGTCTTGGCGCTGGGCGCCGGGAGCGGTGGCCGTCCCGCTTCTGGCGCTCGCCGCCTCCTTCGCCGTCGTCCTGCCACCGCTTCTGATCCCGGCCGGGGCCAGCTACCACTTGGGTCCGCTGCACCTCACCACCGACAACGTCCCGTCGTGGGCGGCGTGGAACTACAGCGGCTATCAGGGCAAGCCGGGATGGGTCGAGCTCGACGACGGGATCATCCGCACCTTGGACCAGGCGACCTCCCGCTACGGCTGCGGGCGCGCCATGTGGGAGTACAACAGCGACGAGAACCGTTTCGGCACCCCCGAGGCGCTCATGATGCTTCCGTACTTCACCGACGGGTGCGTCGATTCCATGGAGGGACTGCTGTTCGAGTCGGCCTCCACCACGCCGTTCCACTTCATCGACCAGTCCGAGCTGTCGGCCCAGCCGTCGGATGCCATGGTCGGGCTGCCCTACGCCTCGACGCCGAACGTGGTCGAGGGAGTGGAGCACCTGCAGCTACTCGGGGTGAAGTACTTCCTGGCGGCCACCCCCTCCATCGAGGCGGCGGCGGATGCCGACCCGGCGCTGTCACTTATCGCCACGAGCGGACCCTGGCACACCGCCTACCAAGGCACGGTGGTGGTGACGACGTGGGACCTGTATCTGGTCCATGACGCACCGATGGTCGCCCCGCTGGCCGAAGTACCGTCCGTGCTGCAAGGAGTCGGGCCCCAGCAGACTTCGTGGTTGCCGGTGGCGCTCAAGTGGTACGACGATCCTGCGTCGTGGTCCCACGAACTGGTGGCCGGCGGGTTGGCGAGCTGGCCGCGGCAGTCGGCCGACGAGGCCTTGCACAGCACGGGAGCGCCGTTGGCGCCGGTCGCCGTGTCCGACATTCGCAGCAGCTCCGACACCATCGGCTTCGACGTGAATCGCATCGGCGTGCCGGTGGTGGTGCGCATCTCGTACTTCCCTGCCTGGCACGCCACCGGGGCCGAGGGGCCGTGGCGGGCCGAGCCCAACCTCATGGTGGTGGTGCCGACCTCCCGTCACGTCGCCTTGTCGTACGGCTCGACGCGGGCAGGGTGGGCCGGACTGGGGCTCGGGGCGCTCGGACTGGTGACGTTGGCGTTGCTGCTCCGCCGGCGCAGCCGCGCCGGAGTCGTCATCTTCTGAGACGCATTCTCGCAAGGCGCCGCCGTCGGGCGCCACGCATCGGCGCGTCCCCGGGGGCATATGGTGGCGCCGGAGTAGGCTCGGTCCGGCCATGGTCCTCTCCGATAGCGTGTTCAAGGCGTACGACATCCGGGGCACCGTTCCCGATCAGCTCGATGCCGCCACCTGTCGGTCGGTGGGATGGGCGTTCGCCCGCTTCGCCGATGTTCCGCGCCTGTTGGTGGCCCGCGACATGCGGGCGTCCGGGCCAGAGCTCACCGCTTCGTTCACCGAGGGCGTCCGCTCGGCGGGTGTCGACGTGGTCGACCTCGGGTTGGCCTCTACAGATCTGCTCTACTTCGCCTCGGGCCGGCTCGACGCGCCCGGTGCCATGTTCACCGCTTCGCACAACCCCGCCGCGTACAACGGGATCAAACTGTGCCTGTCCGGCGCCAGGCCGGTGGGCCAGGACACCGGACTCGGCACGATCAAGTCCATGGCCGCCGACGCCCCGGGGGGCACGGACGGCGGCCCCCGGGGAGGCTACGAACGACGCGACATGCTGGAGGAGTACGCCGAGCACGTGCGCTCCTTCGTGGACCTGGAGGTGCTGGCCAAGCTCGAGGTGGTGGCCGACACGGCAAACGGCATGGGCGGGCTCATCGTGCCGAAGGTGTTCGAGACGCTTCCGTTCTCGCTGCGCGTGCTGTACGGC
>DATHCF010000185.1:0-2095 GCA_035319705.1 Acidimicrobiales bacterium
CGTGCGAGCTAGGGGCGAGCCATGACCGTGCGAGTGGGCATCAACGGCTTCGGGCGTATCGGGAGGAACTTCCTGCGTGCCGCACTGGCCCAGGGCGCCGATGTGGAGGTGGTGGCGGTCAACGACCTGACCGACGCGGCCACCAACGCCCAGCTGTTGCGCTTCGACACGACGCACGGGCGCCTGGCCGAGCCGGTCACCGTCGAAAGGGATGCCATCGTGGTGGGCGGCCGCCCCATCTCGGTGTTGGCCGAGCCCGAGCCCAAGGCCATCGACTGGGGAGGGTTCGGTGCGCAGGTGGTGGTGGAGTCGACCGGACGTTTCACCAGCCGGGCGGCAGCCGCTGCACACCTCGAAGGCGGGGCACGCCGGGTGATCGTCACGGCTCCGTCGTCCGATGCCGACGCCACCTTCGTGATCGGCGTGAACGACGGCGATTTCGACGCGGCGCGCCATGTGGTGGTGTCGAACGCCTCGTGCACCACGAACTGCTTCGTGCCCATGGTCAAGGTGGTCGACGACGCCTTCGGCATCATCGGCGGGCTCATGACCACCGTGCACGCCTATACCAACGACCAGAACCTGCTCGACCTGACCCACAAGGACCTCCGGCGGGCGCGGGCCGCCGCCCAGAACATCGTCCCGGCGTCCACAGGGGCCGCCCGTGCCACACGCCTGGTGGTGCAGTCCATGGAGGGGAAGCTGGACGGCAGCGCCCTGCGCGTGCCGGTAGGGGACGGCTCCATCACCGACTTCACCGCCTTGGTGCCCGAGACGGTGTCCGCCGCACAAGTGAACGAGGCGTTCGCCGCCGCCGCTCTGGAAGGCCCGTTATCGGCGGTGCTCGACTACAGCGAGGACCCGCTCGTCTCCTCCGACATCGTCGGCAACCCGGCGTCGTGCATATTCGATGCCGGGTTGACCCTGGTCATGCCCTTGAGTGGGCAGGGCTCGCTGCTCAAGGTGTTCGGTTGGTACGACAACGAATGGGGCTATGCCAACCGGCTGGTCGACCTGGCAGGCATCGTGGGCATCGCCAGCTGAGCCGGGGCGGGCGGGGGAGGAGACGGTGGCTGACATGCGGGGGGCTGGGCCGATGGCCGGCCTCCCGTTGCTCGAGGACCTCTCCGACGTGGAGGGGCGGCGCGTCCTGGTCCGCGTCGACTTCAACGTGCCGCTGTCGGAGGGCCCCGGGGGGATCATGGTGGTGGACGACGACTTCCGCATCCGCGCCGGGTTGCCCACGCTGCATTGGCTGGCCGAGCGCGGCGCCGAGGTCACGGCGGCCACGCACCTGGGGAGACCGAAGGGAAAGCCGGACCCTCGCTACGACGTCGCCCCGGTGCGCGCCCGGCTGGCCGAGCTGGCCCCGGGCGTCGGGCTCCTCGAGAACCTGCGCTTCGATCCGGGCGAGGAGGCGAACGACCCAGCCTTCGTGGACCGTCTGGTGGACGGCTTCGACGCCTATGTGAACGACGCCTTCGGTAGCTCGCACCGGGCCCACGCATCCATCGTGGGGCCACCGGCGCGGCTTCCGTCGGCTGCCGGGCGCCTGCTCGAGCGCGAGGTCGAGGTGCTCGGCGGCCTCCTCACCGACCCGGGCCGCCCGTTCGTGGCCGTGGTGGGCGGGCTCAAGGTGGCGGACAAGATCGGCGTGTTGCAGGCCCTGCTCGGCCGCGTGGACCGTCTGCTGGTGGGCGGGGCCATGGCGTACACCTTTCTGGCCGCCGTCGGCGTTGAGGTCGGGGCGTCGCCCGTCGACAAGGCCGAGCTCGACAACTGTGCGGCGCTGGTCGCCGCCGCCGGTGACCGAGTGCTGCTGCCGGTGGACACCGTGGCCCTTGCTCCGGACGGAAGCTTCGGGCGCGGGCAGCCCGGCAGCGGAGAGGAGGCTGTGTACGTCGGTGACATCCCTGCCGGCTGGCAGGGCGGCGACGTCGGGCCCGAGACCGTCCAGCGCTTCGTCGAAGCCCTGGCCGGCGCGGCCACGGTGTTCTGGAACGGGCCCATGGGCGTCTTCGAGGATCCCCGCTTCGCCGCCGGCACCGACGCCATGGCCGACGCCCTGGTGTCGAGCAAGGCCTTCACCGTGGTG
>DATHCF010000186.1:0-4237 GCA_035319705.1 Acidimicrobiales bacterium
CGAGCTCAGCCGCATGACCCAGTTCAAGGACAAAGCCGGCGAGCGCGAGACGGTGCGGGCCGGGCTCTTCACCTACCCGGCGCTCATGGCCGCCGACGTGCTGCTCTACGACGCCGATCGGGTCCCGGTGGGCGACGACCAACGCCAGCATCTCGAGCTCACCCGCGACGTTGCGGTTCGCTTCAACAACCGTTTCGGTGACACCTTCGTGGTGCCCGAGGCGACGGTGCCACCGCACGGGGCACGGGTGATGGACCTGCAGGCACCCACCCGCAAGATGTCGAAGTCGGTGACCTCGCCGCTGGGCACGGTGCTCATGCTCGACCCTCCCGAGGAGATCGACCGCAAGGTGCGCAAGGCCGTCACCGACACCGACACCGAAGTCCGTTTCGACCCCGAGGCGAAACCGGGCGTGTCCAACCTGCTGGAGCTGCTGGCCGCGGCGACCGGCGGCGACCCTGCCGCCCTGGCCGCCGGGTTCTCCGACTACGGGTCGCTCAAGAAGGCCGTGTCGGAGGCGCTGATCGAGACGCTGGCGCCGGTGCGCCGGCGCGCCGGGGAGCTGCGGGGCGACCCGGGCACCGTGGCCGAGGCACTGGCCGTGGGGGCGGCCAAGGCCGAGTCCGTGGCCGGGGTGACCCTGGACCGGGCCATGCGTGCCGCCGGCTTGTTCCCCCCCGACGGGGGCTTCGCCGCCTGACCTGCCCGACCGGCGCCGGCAGCGTCAGGAAACGGCGTTCCAGGCGCTGAGCTCGGCCGAGTAGAGATGGCCTCCCACCGAAGGCAGCCGCAGGATGAAGAGGGCGAACAGGAACACGATCACCATCCCGTAGGGCCGGATCCGGTAGTAGCTGGCCAGGTGCCGGTTCGGCACCAGCCGCTCGAGGAGAGCCGATCCGTCGAGGGGCGGCAGCGGGATCAGGTTGAACACGCCGACGGTGATGTTGGCCAGGCCCCCGGCGGCCAGGATCTCGTACCCCACAGGGATGGCGGTGGTGCTGGCCGACAGGCCGACGCCGTGGGCGGCCAGGTACCGGAAGGTGAGGGCGCAGGCGAAGAACAGCACGCCGTTGGTGAAGGGACCGGCCAGGGAGACGAGGAGGCTCTCGTTGCGCGGATGGCGCAGCCGCGAGACGTTCACCGGAACCGGCTTGGCCCAGCCGAAGGCCACCGGGCTGCCCGACAGCACGAGCAGCACGGGCAGCACCACAGATCCCAACGGGTCGATGTGCGGGATGGGGTTGAGCGTGAGGCGTCCGGCACGCTTGGCCGTGTCGTCGCCGCACATGTTGGCCACCACCCCGTGGGAGATCTCGTGCAGGATGATCGACGGGATCAACGTGCAGAAGTAGCAGACCTCGAAGCTGCTGATGTGGTGGCTGTGCACGATGAGCAGCAGCACGATGGCGACCACCACCACCAGGACCACGGTGGTGCGGTTGACGCCCCCCGGGCGGCGCCGCCCGTAGGGAGACGGCCGCGGCGGCGGTGGCCAGTCGGCGCTCACCGCTCGGCGCTCACCACTGAAGGCTTCAGGTGCGTGTGCGTCGGCGCCGGCAGCGGCCTGCGACGCTCAGTGCTTCGAAGCGCAGTTGATGCAGAAGCGCGTTGCCGGCATGGCCTCGAGGCGGACCGGGTCGATGGGTTGGCGGCAGGACTCGCACCTGCCGTAGGAGCCGTCGGCCAGCTTGTCGAGCGCCTGGAGCACCTCCTGCAGGGCGTCTCGCAGCTTGGCCGCCAGTGCCTCGACCTCGCCACGCTCCGCGGTCACCTGGCTGGAGTCGGCGAAGTTCGGGTCGTAGGCGAGGGCGGAGCCGCCCAGGCCGAGCTCGTCGAGCTTGGCTTCCAGGCTGCGCCGTTCTTCCTCGAGAAGGGCGCGGAAATCAACGGTCGAGGGGCCACCGGCCACGAACTGCGAGATTACTGCCCAGCTGTCCGCTGAGCGCGCGGATGGGCCGCCTCGTAGGCCCGGCGCAGGTGCTCGGTGCCCACCTTGGTGTAGCCCTGGGTGGTGGCGATCGACACGTGGCCGAGCAGCTCCTGCACCACCCGGATGTCGGCGCCGCGCGCCAGCATGTGGGTGGCACAGCTGTGTCGCAGGACATGCGGATGGACCCGGTCCTCGAGCCCCACCGACCGGGCCCGTTTCTTGAGCATGAGCCACACCCCCTGGCGCGACAGCCGGCCGCCGCGGCGGTTCAGGAACACCGCCCCGGCGTCCTGTCGCCGGGCCCATGCCGCCGGGACCATGTCCGGACGCCCCCCGGGGCCCAGCCAGCGCTCGAGGGCCGCCGCCGCCTGCCGTCCCACCGGGACGAGGCGCTCTTTTCCTCCTTTGCCGAGCACGCGCAGCAGGCCGGTCTCCGACCCGAGATCGCCCAGCGACAGCCCGGCCAGCTCCGACACCCGGATGCCGGTGCCGTAGAGCAGCTCGAGCACGGCGCGGTCCCGGCGCGACAGGGGGTCGTCGCCCCAGGCCGCCTCCACCAGTGCGGTGGCCTCGGGCTCCGACAGCGCCTTCGGCAGGCGCCTGGGCAGGGGGGGCGCCGACAGCTGGGCAGTGGGGTCGGATCGGGCGAGCCCCTCCTCGAACAGGAAGCGGTGCAGGCCGCGGATGGCGGCAGTGGCCCGGGCCACCGACGCCGCCCCGGCGCCGTCCGACCGGCACCGGGCCAGGTGCTCCTCGACGTCGGTCCTCGAGGCGTTTTCCAGGTGCCGGCCGGCGGAGGCCAGGAAGCGCTCGTAGGCAACGAGGTCGCGTCGGTAGGCGGTCAGGGTGTTACGTGCACGACCCTGCTCGACGGCCAGCCAGCTCAGATACTCCTCGGCGCCACGGCTCACAGGAGCCCGGCCAGCGACGGTCACCGAGCCCGGCGCTCAGTCATCGGGCCGCAACCGGCGGCGGGCCAGCAGCAAGCCGAGGACGGTTTGGGCATCGGTGATGCGACCCGAGGCCACCATGGCGTCGACGTCGTCGAACGACACCTCCACCACCTCGATGTGCTGCTCCTCCTCACCATGGCGCGACGGCGTGGCGGCAGAGAGGCCGGTGCCCAGATACAGAAGGGTCTCTTCGTCACAGAAACCCGGGCTGTTGTAGATGGTGGCGAGGTGCTCGATGCGCGCCGCGCGTACCCCCACCTCCTCCTCCAGCTCGCGTCCGGCGGTCAGCTCGGGCGCTTCGCCCTCCACGTCGCGGGTACCGGCCGGGATCTCGAGCAGGAAGCGGTCGATCGGGCCGCGGTACTGACGGACGAGCAGCGCCACCCCGCCGTCGGTCACCGGGACGACCGCCACCGCCCCGGGGTGACGGACCACATCGCGATGGAATTCCGAGCCGTCGGGGGCGCGGAAGGCCGCCTCCACCAGCGAGATGCGCCAGCCCCGAAAGCGCTCCTCGTCGCCGAGATGGACGAAACCGGCGCCGCGGGCTCCCCCGGCGTCCGCCTCAGGCGGCACCGACGTCGGCGTCGATGTCGAGAAGGCGCGGCAGACGACCTTCGGCCCGGACCAGGGCCGCGCCCAGCAGTCCGAGGAACAGCGGGTGCGGACGGTCGGGACGGCTCTTGAACTCGGGATGCGCCTGGGTGCCGACCCAGAAGGGATGCCCGGGCAGTTCCACGAACTCGACCAGCCGTCCGTCGGGCGAGGAGCCGGAGCACACGAGACCGGCCTCTTCCAGCCGGGACCGGAACCGGGGGTTGACCTCGAAGCGGTGCCGATGGCGCTCCGACACCACCTCGGCGCCGTAGGCCTGTGCCACCACCGACCCGGGCACCAGTTGGGCCACGTAGGCGCCGAGGCGCATGGTGCCACCCTTGTCGACCACGTTCTGCTGGTCGTCCATGAGGTCGATGACCGGATAGGGCGTGAGGGTGTCGAACTCGCGGGAGTTGGCCCTTTCCATGCCGGCCAGGTTGCGCGCCGCGTCGATCACCATGACCTGCAGCCCCAGGCACAGCCCCAGGCACGGCACCTGCTGCTCGCGGGCGAAGCGCGCCGCGCCGACCTTGCCCTCGATGCCGCGTTCTCCGAAGCCGCCGGGGATGACGATGCCGTCGAGCAGGTGCAGCCGTTCGGTGCCCAGCAGGTTGGGGACCTCCTCGGCCTGGATCCAGTCCACCTCCACCCGGGCCCCGTGGTGGAAGCCGGCATGGCGCAGCGCCTCCACCACCGACAGATAGGCGTCGGGCAGGTTGATGTACTTGCCCACCACCCCCACCCGCACCGGGCGCTC
>DATHCF010000187.1:0-3666 GCA_035319705.1 Acidimicrobiales bacterium
GCCGATGCGCCGGCCCGGATCGGGGTGATCGGCGAGGGACTGCTGGGGCCGACCCTCATCGCCTACGGCACCGAAGAGCACAAGCGCCGGTTCCTCGAGCCCATCCGTCTCGGCACCGAGCTGTGGTGCCAGGGGTACTCCGAGCCCGACGCCGGCTCCGACCTGGCCAACGTGCAAACGCGGGCGGTTCTCGACAGTGGCCAATGGGTGATCACCGGCCAAAAGGTGTGGACGTCGTACGCCCAGTGGGCGGACTGGTGCTTCGTGCTGGCGAGAACGGATCCCGATGTGCCCCGCCACGCGGGCCTGTCGTACCTTCTCGTGCCCATGGGCCAAACCGGGATCGAGATCCGCCCCATCCGCCAGCTGACCGGCACCGCCGAGTTCAACGAGGTGTTCTTCGACGGCGCCCGCACCGATGCCGACCTGGTGGTGGGAGGGGTAGGCAACGGCTGGAGGGTGGCGCTCGCCACCCTCGGCTTCGAGCGCGGGGTGGGGCTCCTCGGCGACGTCGTGCACTTCCGCCGTCAACTCGAGGCGGTGATCGACGTCGCCCGCAAACACGGCAAGAGCGCCGATCCGGTGCTCCGTCAACGCCTGTCCGAGTCCTGGGCGCGTCTGTACATCATGCGGCTCAACACCTTGAGATCCCTCAGTTCGAGCGACCAGACGGCCGCCTCCTTGCAGGCGTCGGTGGCCAAGCTGTTCTGGGCCAGCTGGCACCGGGACATGGGAGAGCTGGCCATGGACGTGATCGGCGCCGAGGCGATGATCGACGAGGGGGCCGAGCTCCAGCGGGTCTTTCTGTTCTCCCGGGCCGACACCATCTACGGCGGGTCCAACGAGATTCAGCGCAACATCATCGGTGAGCGCGTGCTCGGACTTCCGCCCGAGCCGAAGGTGACACCGAAGGTGGCACCGAAGGTGACGGCGCAGTGACCGTCGGCCAGCCCCCTGCCGGCCATGGGTTGCTCGCCGGCAAGGTGGTGGTCGTGACCGCGGCGGCGGGCACCGGCATCGGCTTCGCCACGGCGCGGCGCTGCGCCGAGGAGGGCGCGTCGGTGGTGCTGTCCGACGTGCACGAGCGGCGGCTCGAGGAGGCGGCCGAGCGCCTCGGGGACGTGCACGACGGGCGGCCTCTGGCCGTCGCCTGCAACGTGACGGTGGAGGAGGAGGTCCAACAGCTGTACCGGTCGGCCGTGTCCGAGCACGGGCGGGTCGACGTGGCCGTCAACAACGCCGGGCTCGGGGGGACGGCGGAGCTGGTGGACATGACCGACGACCAGTGGAACGCCGTGCTCGACGTGACCCTCACCGGCACCATGCGCTGCACCCGGGCGGCCCTGCGGCTGATGTACGGCCAGGGCTCCGGCGTGATCGTCAACAACGCTTCGGTGCTCGGCTGGCGTGCTCAGGCAGGGCAGGCCCACTACGCGGCGGCGAAGGCCGGTGTCATGGCCCTCACCCGGTGCGCCGCTGCCGAGGCGGCCGGCCGTGGTGTGCGGGTCAACGCCGTCTCTCCCAGCCTGGCCATGCATCCTTTCCTCAACCGGGTCATCGCCGAGGACGAATTGGAGCGGCTGCGGCGTGCGGAGCTGTCCGGGCGGTCGGCCGAGACCTGGGAGGTGGCCAACGTCATCGTGTTCCTGGCCAGTGACTACTCCACCTACATGAACGGCGAGGTGGTGTCGGTGTCCTCGCAGCACCCGTGAGCCGGACACCGGAGCACGACGCGCCGGGCGGTCGGCCCGCTCCGGCGACGCCCGGCGCGGCCGCTTCCGAGGACCCGCAGGCCGATCTCCTGTGGGGGTCGGTGCCGGGGCTCGTGGCCGATGCCGCATTGCGCTTCGGCGATGCCGAGGCAGTGGTCGGCGATGGCCGGCGACTCGGCTTCCGCCAGCTGGCCGACGAGGCCATCGACGTCACCCGGGCGGTCATGGCCGCCCGTGTCGAGCCGGGCGACCGGGTGGCGCTGTGGGCGCCGAACTCGGTCTCCTGGGTGTTGGCCTGCCTGGGCTCGCTCGGGGCGGGCGGCGTGCTCGTCCCGCTCAACACGCGCTTCAAGGGCCCGGAAGCCGCCTACGTCCTGCGCCGGTCGCGCGCCAAGATGCTGTTCAGCGTCAGGGGATTTCTCGGCATCGACTATCCGGGGCTGCTCGAGGGAGAGGACCTGCCCGATCTGGAACGCATCGTCCTCTTCGGCAGCTGCGACGGCGACGAGAGCGAACCCACGAGCACCGACGAGGTGCCGGTGTTCGGCTGGGACGAGTTCCTGGCCGGCGCCGAGGGCGTGGTGGAGGCCGAGGGCGGCGTGGTGGGCGTCCCGGTGTCCGTCCACGACGCACGCAACCGCTGGCAGTCCGTCAGCGCCGGCAGCCTGTCGGACATCATCTTCACCTCGGGCACTACCGGCGCCCCCAAAGGGGTGACCGCCACCCACGCCCAGAGCGTGCACACCTTCTCCATCTGGTCACAGATCGTCGGCCTCGACGAGGGCGACCGCTACCTGGTGGTCAATCCCTTCTTCCACACCTTCGGCTACAAGGCGGGCATCCTGGCCTGCCTCATGCGGGGCGCTACCCTGGTCCCTCAGGACGTCTTCGACGCCGAGCGCACCCTGCAGCTGATCGAAGCCGAGCGGATCACGGTGTTACCGGGACCGCCCACCTTGTACCAGTCCCTGCTCGACCATCCCGCCCGCCATCGTCACGACCTGTCCAGCCTGCGTCTGGCCGTCACCGGCGCGGCGGTCGTGCCGGTGGAGCTGGTGCACCGCATGGCCGCCGATCTGGCCTTCGACACGGTGCTCACCGCATACGGCCTCACCGAGGCCACCGGGGTGGTGACCATGTGCCGGCAGGGCGATTCGCCGGAGGTCGTGGCCGGCAGCTCGGGCCGGGCCATTCCCGGGGTGGAGGTCCGGGTGGTGGGTGACGACGGTGCAGAGGTGGCGGCCGGCGGTCCCGGCGAAGTCCTGGTGCGCGGCTTCAACGTCACCGACGGCTACTTCGAGGACCCGCAGTCCACGGCCGAGGCCATCGAGCCCGACGGATGGCTGCACACCGGCGACATCGGTGTGCTCGACGAAGCGGCCAACCTGCGGATCACCGATCGCAAGAAGGACATGTTCATCGTCGGAGGTTTCAACGTGTACCCGGCGGAGGTGGAGCAGGTGCTGCTGCGCCACCCCGGCGTGGCCCAGGTGGCGGTGGTCGGCGTTCCCGACCGTCGCCTGGGCGAGGTGGGACGGGCGTACGTGGTGGCGCGCCCGGGCAGCGACCCCGGCTCGTTGCCCGAGGAGCTTCTGGGCTGGGCCCGGGACCAGATGGCCAATTACAAGGTGCCCCGGTCCGTCGAGGTCCTCGAAGCCCTGCCCACCAACGCCGGCGGAAAGGTGCTCAAGACCGAATTGCGGAGGGGAACGCCATGAGAGGGATCGTCTATACCGGCACCGACGCCGTCGTCACCGACAAGCTGGAGATCGCAGATCCGGGCGCCAACGAGGTGCTGGTCAAGATCGAGGCGGCGGGCGTGTGCCATTCGGACCTGTCGGTCATCAACGGCACCATCCCCTACAAGGCGCCGGCCGTCCTCGGCCACGAGGGCGCCGGCGTGGTGGAGGCGGTGGGATCGTCGGTGCGGACGGTGAAGCCGGGAGACCACGTG
>DATHCF010000188.1:0-17983 GCA_035319705.1 Acidimicrobiales bacterium
GAAGTGGTGCTGGGAGAAGTCGGCGTCCACGAAGCGCTGCAGCGACCCCGGGCCCATGGGGGCGTCGGCCCGCTCGACGGTCTCGGGCACGAGTTGCCAGCCGAGCATCTCCGACAGCGCGAAGGCGGCGATCTCCCGGCGATAGATGCCCTCGGGGAAGTCCCACAGATGACGCTCACCACGAGCCGGCTTGTACACCGCCGCCAGCTCCTCGTCGCCGAGACTACAGGTGACGAGAAAGGTGCGGTTCGAGCTCCACGGCATCTGCCCCACCACGTCGAGCTCTCCCTTGGACAGGATCTCGAGGGCGTCCATCGGTGTCCTCAGGTCACCGGCGGGCGGTGCCCGTTGGTGCGCGGACATCGATGACCGCTCGGATCGAGCGGTAGTCCGCACAGCGGGCAGGGGGGGCGCCCTGCTTCCACCAGCGAGGTGGCGCGGATGGCGAAGGCCGCCGCCTGGGCCCGGCTCACGAGGAACCGGGCCATGTCCCCGTCCTCCTCCTCGGCCACGAGCTCCTCGGCCACGAGCACGATGCGGTCGACGCTCTCGTCGTAGGTGACCCCGAGCGTCCCGATGACCCAGTGGGGCTCGGTGGGATCCTCGAGCTCCAGGTCCTCGGGCAGGTCCTCGGGAGGGTCGAGGTCCTTGAGCACCCGGCCCAGATAGTCGGCCAGGACCGACACCTGCTGCTTCTCCGCCTTCAGGGTGAGAAGCGTCCCGCCGGCGCGGCACTGCACCAGGAACACCCGCCGGCCCACCGGGCCTTCGGTGCCGACGGTGAAGCGGTCGAGCTCGCCGAGGTCCATGGTGGTCACGACAGCACCAGCTCCGACAGCGAGGCGGTGGCGTTGACGCACAGCACGTGCATGGCGCCCGCCCCCCGCACGAGCGCCGTCACCGAGCAGGGGGAGACGACGAGACGCTGGAAGAGGTCCATCGGCACTCCGGCGGCGGCCGCCACCGCCGCCTTGATGCAGTCGGCGTGCGACACCACCACGATGCGCTCTCCGGCATGCCGTTCGGCCAGCCGGTCCAAGGTGGAGGTCATGCGCAGCTGCATCTCGGCGAACGACTCGCCGCCGGGGAAGCGGAAGGTCGACGGGCTGCCGATCACCGCCCGCCACTCCCTGCGCCGGCGCAGCGCCGACAGCCGGGCGCCGGTCCACTGGCCCACGTCGCACTCCAGCAGGCCGCGCTCCGTGCGCACCCGGCAGCCGATCGCCTTGGCGATGGGCCGTGCCGTCTCCACCGTCCGCTCCAGCGGCGAGGCGTACACCGCGGTGGGCGGCTTCTGCAGTGCGGCGATGCGCTCGGCGGCCCGGTTCGCCTGGCGCCGGCCGGTGTCGGAAAGATGCAGGCCAGGTGCTCTTCCGGGGAGCAGCTTGCCGGTGGTGGCCGTGGTCCCGTGACGGATCAGGAGCGCGACAGCAGGACCGGCGGGGGATCGGGGGGCCACGTCGGGCCATCGTACGCTGAACGTCGTGGTGCCCCGAAGCGGCCCCGGCCCGGCCGAAGCGCGGACAGCAGCCCTGGCCGAGTTGACCGCCGAGATCATCGGATGCGAGGCCTGCCCGCGTCTGGTCGTCTACCGCCGGGAGGTGGCGCTCACCAAGCGCGCCGCCTTCGCCGACCAGGACTACTGGGGTCGTCCGGTGCCCGGCTTCGGCGACCCCCTGGCCCGGGTGGTGCTGGTGGGGCTGGCGCCGGCCGCCCACGGCGGCAACCGGACCGGGCGGGTGTTCACCGGCGACCGCTCGGGCGACTGGCTGTTCTCGGCGTTGTGGCGCGGCGGGCTGGCCAACCAACCGACGAGCGTCGCACTGGGCGACGGGCTACGGCTGCACGGGGCCTACGTGCTCGCCGCCGTGCGCTGTGTGCCGCCGGCCAACCGGCCCACACCGGAGGAGCGCCGCCGGTGCGCGCCGTTCATGGCACGCGAGATCGAGCTCTTGACCGAGACCAGGGTGCTCGTGGCCCTCGGGGCCTTCGCCTATCAGGCTGTGGCTTCCGAGTTCGGGCTCCGGCCGCGGCCGCCGTTCGGCCACGGGGTGGAAGCGAGGCTGCCCGATGGCCGGCACGTGCTGTGCTCGTACCATCCGAGCCAGCAGAACACCTTCACGGGCACCCTCACCGAGGCCATGCTCGACGCCGTGGTGACCCGGGCCAAGGAGCTGGCCGGGCTTTAGCGGTGTAGCGGCTGGCCAGGCGGGAGTGCAGTGAGCGCTCAGGCGGAGACGGCGATGCGGCCTGGAGCGGCGACGGCGCCGTCGGGCCAGCGGCGGCGGCTGGCCCGGCTCAGGCGCTCGAGGAGGGAAAGCGCCCCGGGATCGTCGGCCGCAGGCCTGGTCTCGATGACCCCGTCGGCCAGCATCCTGGCCATGATCTCCCTGCCCTTGTCGGTGCGCACCACCGTCAAGGTCCAGTCGCCGAAGGCCCCGATGCCACCGGTGGAGATGTCGGCGTGTTCGGCGGCGAAGTCGGGACACATCTTGCAGCCTTGACGGGTCCAGGCGTGCCCCTCCTTGAGTGGCACCTCGTGGTACTGGCCGTCGGTGGTCCAGATCTGGAAGACGCCTTTGATGTTGATCTTCTTGATGTCGGCGCGCTTCAGTCCGTAGCGCGCCTCGAACAGCTCCTCGAAGATCGAGTCCTCGAAGGTCTTCGAGCACAGCAGGCCGATGGACAGCGTGAGCCGTCGCGCCACCTTGCCGGCTTTGCGGGCCGACATGACCGGTGGCAGCGAGGCCTGGCAGCTCATGCCCACCAGGGCGATGCGTTCCGCCCCGCCGGCGATGGCCTCGGGATAGGCGAGCGTGTTGGCCGAGTAGGTGTAGCGAGAGCCGGCGCCGGCCAGTACCTCCTGGCGGGTGCGGGCCACCGCCGGCACCGCTTTCCAGCTGCTGCCGTCGCCCTCGAGGGCCGACACCAGAGCGGCGTCGATGACGTCGTGCTCGAGGGCCCAGATGAGCAGCGCCGAGACCAGGCCGCCGTCCTGACCCGCCTCCAGCACCGCCGGCTCGGTGGCCCGGGCCAGCACGGTCTCGACGCTCACGCCTGCCACCTCGTCCTCCCGCCGGGGCCGGCCGAAGAGAAATCCGTCGATCTCGGTCTCCCAGTCCCGAAAGCGTGGACAGGCGCGCGTGCACATGGTGCAGCCGCGCTGGCCGTGGGTGCAGTCCTCCGGGCCGCCGTCCTCCTCGACCTTCCACGGGCGGTAGACGTTGTCGGCGTCGTCGTACTTCAAGACGTCGTACGGGCAGGCGATGATGCACCCCGCGCACCCCGTGCACAGTCCCGAGGTGACGACTTCGGCGTAGAGATGGGCCCAGTGAGGTTTCTCCGGCGGCACGGCGCCACGTTAGACGCCTCCGGCCGCTCGCCTTAGGGTTCGCGGCCGTGCCGGAGCTGCCGGAGGTGGAGGCCTACCGGCGCCTGGCGGAGCGGGCGTTGCACCGGCCGGTGGAGAGAGTTCGGGTCCGGGACCTGCGCTTCGTCCGCGCCGGGCAGTCGCCGGCCAGGCTGCGACGGGTGCTCGTGGGCAGCAGCTTGTCGGCCGCCCGGCGCAAGGGGAAGCTGCTCGTCCTCGACATCGAGGGCACGCCGCATCGCCTGGGACTGCGTTTCGGGATGACGGGCCGCCTGCACGTCGACGGGACCGACGGCGTCGAGCGGCTGATCTTCGCCAGTGACCGCCGCGTGCGCCGGTGGGACCGGCTGCAGCTCGACTTCTCCGACGGCGGCTCGATGGTGGTGAGCGACCCGCGACTGCTCGGGGGCGTGGTCCTCGACCCCGACGAAGAGGCCCTCGGCCCCGACGCCATGGCGGTCACCCTGGCCGAGCTGCGGCGGGCGCTGGCCGGCAGCTCGGTGCCGTTGAAGGCGCGCCTGCTCGACCAGTCGAAGCTGGCCGGGGTGGGAAACCTGGTGGGCGACGAGGTGCTGTACCGGGCGTCGCTCGACCCGAGCAGGCCGGCCGGGTCGCTCACGGCGGCGGAGCTGCGCCGGCTGCACCACCACCTGCACCGGACCATGGCGGAGCTGCTGGCGGCGGGGGGCTCGCATCTGGGCGAGCTCATGCCCGAGCGCCAGCTCGGCGGTCGCTGCCCGCGATGTGGCACGGAGCTTCGCCGGGTCACGGTCGGCGGGCGCACGAGCTGGTGGTGCCCTTCCCATCAGCGCTGAGCGCAGCGCTGTTGCGACGAGGCCCGGCAGCAGCGAGGACCTCTCGGTGGAGCGACGCTCAGTCGACGGCCGCCGTCTCCTCGAGGACCTTGGCGGCATGTCCGTCGGCCCGCACCCCGTACCAGGCCTGGCGCACCTTGCCGTCGCCGCCCAACAGAAAGGTGGAGCGGATGACGCCCGTGGTCTTGCGCCCGTACAGCGTCTTCTCGCCCCAGGCGCCGTAGCGCTGCATCACATCGTGGTCCGGATCGGACAGAAGCGGGAGGCGTAGCCGGTACTTGACCCGGAACGCCCGGTGGGAGGCGGCGTCGTCCGGCGAGATGCCCACCACCGCCACCCCGGCGCGCCCGAAGGCCCGAAGGTTGTCGTTGAACTGGCAGGCCTCCTTGGTGCAGCCGGGGGTGTCGTCTGCCGGGTAGAAGTAGACGACCACCGGCGAGCCGGCGAAGTCCTCGAGCGACACGTTGTGCCCGTCCTGGTCGGGCAGTGAGAAGGCGGGGGCTCTGTCACCGGGCTCGAGCCTGGCCGCCGCGCCCTTCTTCGCAGTCTTCTTGGCCGGCCCCGATCTGGCGGTGACCGACTTGGCAGGTGCCTTCTTGGCCGGTGCCTTCTTGGCCGGTGGCTTCTTGGCCGGTCGTGCCTGGGCCATCGTTGGTCCTCCTGTGGCTTTCGGTGCGCTGGCGGCGACGTCACACCTTCGCACACGCTGCGCGAGACTCCGCTCGACGGGAGCTCGGGTGGACCGGGCTGAGAGGGCACCTGCAGCGGTGCCGACCGTGGACCTGATCCGGGTAATGCCGGCGGAGGGAGGAGCCATGACCGCAGCCACGACAACCACCACCAACCGGCGAAAGATCTACGTGGACGGCCCGGCCGGCATACGGGTGCCCTTCGCCGAGGTCACCCTCCGCCCGGTGTCGGGACGTCCCGAGTCGGACGCCGATCCGCCGGTGCTGCTGTACGACACCTCCGGGCCGGGGTCGGTTGCCGAGGCCGGGTTGCCGGCGCTGCGCCACCCGTGGATCCTCGGGCGACAGGACACCGAGGAGTACGAGGGCCGGACGACGACCCGACGCGACGACGGGCGCGGCGCGCTGCGCCGCAGCGAGGCACCGGCGGCCTGGCCGGGACGGCCGCGCCGGCCTCGCCGGGCCACCGCAGCTCCCGTCACGCAGCTGCACTACGCCCGCCAGGGCCGGATCACCGAGGAGATGGCCTTCGTGGCCACCCGGGAGCAGGTCGCCCCCGAAGTCGTGCGCCAAGAGGTGGCAGCCGGGCGGGCCATCATCCCCGCCAACGTCAACCATCCCGAGTCCGAGCCCATGGCCATCGGCCGGCGCTTCCTGGTCAAGGTGAACGCCAACATCGGCAACTCCGCCGTGACGTCCTCGGTGGCCGAGGAGGTCGAGAAGCTCAGCTGGGCCACCCGGTGGGGCGCCGACACCGTGATGGACCTCTCCACCGGGCCCGACATCCACACCACACGGGAGTGGATCCTGCGCAACTCGCCGGTGCCGATCGGCACGGTGCCCATCTATCAGGCACTGGAGAAGGTGGACGGCCGTCCCGAGGAGCTCAGCTGGGACGTCTACCGCGACACCATCGTCGAGCAGGCCGAGCAGGGCGTGGACTACTTCACCGTCCACGCCGGGGTGCTGCTGCGCTACGTGCCGCTCACCGCTGCACGGGTGACCGGCATCGTGAGCCGGGGCGGCTCGATCATGGCCGCCTGGTGCCTGGCGCACCACGAGGAGAACTTCCTCTACAGCCACTTCGAGGAGCTGTGCGAGGTCATGGCCCGCTACGACGTCGCCTTCTCGCTCGGCGACGGTCTGCGTCCGGGATCGGTGGCCGACGCCAACGACGAGGCGCAGCTGTCGGAGCTGCGCACCCTGGGCGAGCTCACCGAGATGGCGTGGGAGCACGGCGTGCAGGTCATGATCGAGGGGCCCGGCCACGTGCCGCTGCACAAGATCGCCGAGAACGTGACGCTGCAGCAGCAGCTGTGCCACGACGCCCCCTTCTACACGCTCGGCCCCCTCACCACCGACGTGGCGCCGGGTTACGACCACATCACCTCGGCCATCGGCGCGGCGGTCATCGGCATGCACGGCACGGCCATGCTCTGCTACGTGACGCCCAAGGAGCACCTGGGCCTGCCCGACCGCCAGGACGTGAAGGACGGCATGATCGCCTACAAGATCGCCGCCCACGCCGCCGACCTGGCCAAGGGCCATGCCGGCGCGCGGGCATGGGACGACGCCTTGTCCAAGGCGCGCTTCGAGTTCCGCTGGGAGGACCAGTTCGATCTCGCCCTCGATCCCGACACGGCGCGTGCGTACCACGACGAGACCCTGCCGGCCGCCCCGGCGAAGACGGCGCACTTCTGCTCGATGTGCGGCCCCAAGTTCTGCTCCATGCGCATCAGCCACGACGTGCGGCGCATGGCCGAGGAGCGTGGCGTCGACCCCGAGAAGCTGGTGGAGGAGGGTCTGCGCGCCAAGGCGGTCGAGTTCGTGCAGAGCGGGGCTTCGCTGTACGGCGCGCCCGGGCCGGCGCCGGGGACCGACGGGGACTGATCGCCGCTTCTTCGTCGCGGCCGGGCGCACCGCCACGGATCGCGGCCGGATCGCCGGCGGGCGATGCATTCGTCGCAGGCTCAAGCAACGTCACCTACGTGCTCGATGATCCCTCGGGGGCGCCGCTGCAGGTCCTCCCCTTCGCCCAGGACGGGTCGTGGACCGTGCACTTCGCCCCGGCCACCACCTTGGCGAACGGGTGAACACCGTCACCTGGACGGTGCCTCCCGAGACGGACGTGATCGCCATCGGGCTGCAGGTGAACGACGCCAGCAACTTCGCCGGCCAGCTGGTGCTGGCCTCGGCCGGCTGGTGAGGCTGGTCCGGCTGCTCCGGGCCCCCTTTAGGAGTCACCGATACCGCAGGGGGCCCCGCTAGACTGATGGCGCGTGCTGCGGTAGAGGCCGTGGCACCGGGGTCTTCCTCATTTCGTGCTTCGTTCGCCATACCGGCGCCAGCGGAGTCCCGAGGCGGACCCGCACGGCGACCGATCGGCGGCCGCCGCACAACCGAAGCGAGAGAAACCCACGTGACACAGACAGCGCCGCGTCCCTCCGAGGGCGCCACGCTGCCCGCCGCAGTGCCCGCCACCACCTTCGCCGAACTCGGCGTCGACCCCGCGCTGGTGGCCGAGCTCGAGAGGCAGGGCATCACCACCCCGTTCCCCGTCCAGGCGCTCACCATCGGCGACGGCCTCGCCGGCCGCGACGTGTGTGGCAAGGCCAAGACGGGATCGGGCAAGACACTGGCGTTCGGCCTTCCGCTGCTCATGCGGGTGCCGAAGGCGCACCCGGGCCGGCCGAGAGGCCTGGTGCTGGTGCCGACCCGGGAGCTCGCCGTGCAGGTGGGCGAGGTCCTCGGGCCCCTGGCCGCCGTGGTCGGCCGGCGCGTGGTCGTCGTCTACGGCGGCGCCGACATCGAGCGCCAGGTGAAGAAGCTCCGCAAGGGCGCCGATGTGGTGGTGGCCACGCCCGGAAGGCTGATCGACCTCGGTGAGCGCAAGGAGGTGTCGCTCGAACAGGTCGAGGTGGTCGTGCTCGACGAGGCCGACCGCATGGCCGACATGGGTTTCCTGCCCCAGGTGGACTGGCTGCTTCGACGCATCGCCGAAGCGCATCAGACCATGCTGTTCTCCGCCACCCTGGACGGCGACGTGGACCGGCTGGTGCGCAGGCACCTGGCCGACCCCGTGCGCCACGAGGTCGCCTCGGCCACGACCACCGTCGACTCCATGGAGCACCGGTTCCTCCAGGTGCACCAGATGGACAAGGTCAAGGTGGCTGCCGCCATCTGCCAGGGGGCGAGCAAGGCCCTCGTCTTCGTGCGTACCAAGCGCGGGGCGGACCGGCTCGTCGAGCAGCTCGGGCGCGAGGGCGTGCGCGCCGGCGCCATCCACGGGGACCTGCGCCAGGCCATGCGGGAGAAGGCGCTCTCGCAGTTCATGGCCGGTCGCCTGCACGTGCTGGTGGCGACCGACGTGGCCGCCCGTGGCCTCGACATCGACGACGTCGACGTGGTGGTCCACTACGACCCGCCCGAGGACCACAAGGCCTATCTGCACCGCTCGGGCCGTACGGCGCGCGCCGGCGGCACCGGCGTGGTCGCCACGCTGGTGCTGTGGGACCAGGTGCTGGAGGTGGAGCGCATCCAGAAGCGGCTCGCCCTGTCGCTTCCCATCGTCGAGGTCTTCTCCAACGACCGTCGGCTCGCCGACCTCGCCGCCTGGATGCCGGCCGACGAGGGCGCCGCCTGAGCACACCCGGCGCGCCGGGGCTGCAGGCCGATCTCTTCGCCGTCCAGCCGCGGGTGCAGCTGGAGGAGTATCTCGACCCCGATGCCTTCGTGGCCCATCACCGGGCACTGGCGCGTCGTATCGCCGAGCTGTCTGCTGCCGGCGGGACAGCGAGGCCGGCGCTGGCCGTGTGGCCTGAGTACGTGGCCACCTTTCTGGTGCTCCTCGGCAGGCGGAAGGAGATCGCCGGCTGCACCACCACCGACCAGGCGCTGCGACGCATCGTCACGCGCCATCCCCTCCGCCTGGCCGCGGTCATGGCCCGCCATCGCACGCGGCGGCTGGCCCCGGCCGTGCTCACCATGCTCGCCCCCCACGCGCACGACCTGTACGTGGAGACCTTCGGCGATATCGCCCGCCATCTCGGCATGTGGGTGGTGGCCGGCAGCGGGCTCTACCCCCGGCCGCGTGGGGCAGAAGGCGAGCGGCCTTTCGTCGCGCGTTCGGCGTCGGTGTACAACACCTCCTACACCTTCGCCCCCGACGGATCGGTGGCGGCGGTGACCCGCAAGGTCAATCTGGTGCCCACCCAGGAGGACGTGCTCGGGCTGCGCGCCGGCGCGCCGGGCGATCTCGGGGTGCTCGACACCGCACTGGGCCGGCTGTCCACCCTCATCTGCTACGACGGCTTTCACGAGCCGCACACCTCCACCGAGCCGCACTTCGTCCGCGGCGCGGCGCTGGTCGACGCCCTCGGCGCCGAGATCGTGGCCCAGCCGTCGGCCAATGCCTGGGCGTGGGATGCGCCGTGGGCCTTCAACGACGCCGGTGAGTCGCAGCTGCGAAGCGAGCAGTGGTTCGCCGAGGGGATGGCCCGGGAGATGCAGGAGCTGCGCTCGGTGCGCTTCGTCGTGAACCCGCAGCTGGTGGGAGACGTGCTCGACAGCCACTTCGAGGCGCCCTCGCTCATCCTCGAGCGCAAGGACGGCCATGTGGCGGTGCTGGCCCGCGCCGCCTCGGTGTGCGACGAGGAGGTGCTGCATGCACGGGTGGCGCGTTCGCCCGCGCCGCTCGGCGCCGGCGGGTCTGCCGAGGACGGCGGCAGGTAGCATCGCCGGTCGTGCCCGGCACCGCGGTCGTGGTCGAGTCGGTCCCCGGCGTCCGACGCGTGCTCGTCGTGGTCGCCCATCCCGACGACGTCGACTTCGGCGCGGCGGGCACGGTGGCGGCGTGGGTAAAGGCCGGGGTGCAGGTGTCGTACTGCATCGTCACCGACGGCGACGCCGGAGGATCGGACCGCTCGATCACGCGTCAGGAGATGGCCGGGATCCGCCGCCAGGAGCAGCGCCAGGCCGCCGCCACGGTGGGGGTGAGCGAGGTCGAATTCCTCGACTACCCCGACGGCCTGCTCACCGCCAGCCTGGAGCTGCGTCGCGACCTGAGCCGCATCATCCGGCGGCTTCGGCCCGATCGGGTGCTCGCCCAGTCGCCCGAGCGCAATTGGAACCGGCTCCGGGCCAGTCATCCCGATCATCTGGCTGCCGGCGAAGCGGCGGTGTGTGCGGTCTATCCCGACGCCCGCAACCCCTTCGCACATCCGGAGCTGCTGGAAGAGGGTCTCGAGCCCTTCTCGGTGCCCGAGCTGTGGCTGATGGCGGCGCCCGAGGTCACCCACGCCGTGGACGTGACCGACACCTTCGCATTGAAGATCGCCGCCCTGCGCTGTCACCGCAGCCAGGTGGGCGACGGCGCTGAGCTGGAGGATCGCCTGCGCGGCTGGCTCGCCGCCGAGGCGCGGCGCGTGGGGCTGCCGGACGCGCACCTCGCTGAGTCCTTCCGCGCCGTGCGCATCGACTGACCGTTATCGCGCGAGGGACCGCTGCCACCGAGACCGTCCGCCCCAGCCGGGGGCTCAGGTCACAGCCAGACGAGCTCGCCCCCCGGCTCATCGGCGGTGCGGGCGCAGGTCGGGCAGTACCAGCGGGCCTCGAGGCCCGTGCCGCAGACGCCGTGGCGGGGCCCGGGGGCGTCGGGGCCGGCGTGGCCGGCGCCCCAGCCGGTGAGCAGTACCACCACCCCGGCCAACGCCGTCCCGGCATCGGTCAACCGGTAGCTGTAGCGCGGCGGGCGCTCGGAGTAGGGCGAGGCGACGACCAAGCCGTCGGCTTCCAGCCGCCGCAGCCGGGCGCTGAGCACGTTGGTGGCCACGCCCGATACGGCCTGCTGGAGCTCCGAGAAGCGGCTCGGGCCGTCGAGCAGGGCCTCCACCACCTGCAGGGTCCAGCGGTCGCCCACCCGGGCCATCGCCGTGTCGAGGGGCGAGGACAGCGCCGCCGCGCTCACACTCATGGATGCCTCCCTGTCCTGTTGCTCCCACCCGGGTGAGGTACTAACTTGCAAGCTACAAGTTAGTCGAGCGAAGGGAGCAGCCGTGACCACCACACTCCAGGACCTGTCCAAGGCGGTGTCGGAGCTGGTCGTTCGGCTGAGCCCTGCCACGGTGGGCGTGGGCCATGCCGGAAGCGGCCTCGTGGTGGGGGCGGGGTCGGTGGTCACCAACGCCCACAACCTCCGAGAGGGAGACGTGACCGTCACCTTCTCCGACGGTCGCCGGGCCACGGGCGCGGTGGCCGGCGCCGATCTCCACGAAGACCTGGCCGTGGTCGCGGTGGACACCGGCTCTGTGGCCGCCCCGCCGTTCGCCACGGCCGACCCCGTGCCCGGTGCGCTGGTGGTGGCCATGGCCAATCCGGCCGGCGTGGGCGTGCGTGCCAGCCTGGGCGTGGTGAGCGCCGTCGACGTCGCCTTCCGGGGCCCGGGAGGACGGCGGGTCACGGGAGCCATCGAGCACACCGCCCCGCTCGTGCGCGGCTCGTCGGGGGGACCGGTGGTCGACGCCGCCGGGAGCGTCCTCGGCATCGACACCCACCGCGTGGGCGACGGCGCCTACCTGGCGGTGCGGGCCGACGAGACGCTGCGCGCGCGCATCGAGGCCCTCGGCCGCGGCGAGACGCCGCGTCGGGCGCGACTGGGCATCGGTGTCGCTCCCGCCCACGTGGCGCGCCGGCTGCGGCGCGCCGTGGGGCTTCCGGAGCGACCCGGCGTACTGGTGCACGGGGTCGAGCCCGACGGGCCGGCCGATCGGGCCGGCATCCGCCAGGGCGACCTGCTCGTGACGGTTGCCGGCGCGCCGGTCACCGACGTCGACGAGCTGGCCGCCGCACTGGACGCCGCGCCGGTCGGTCAGCCGGTGGTGGTGGAGCTGGTGCGCGGCGCCGAGGAGCTGTCACTCAGCGTGGAGCTGCCCGCCACCTGAGCTGCACCCGGGGCTCCCCCCGTCACTGGCCGAAGCCCCCGGGCCCGTTCCCCTGCGGGCCCGACGGTGTGGTATTGCCGTTCGGGCCCGTCGGATTGGTCGGGGCGGTCGTGGTCGTCGTCGTGGTCGAGGTGTTGGCCACTCCCATCGCCGAGGCCAGGGCGGCCACGTCGGACAGCAGGGTCTGGGTCTCGGCCGCGGTGGCCTTCCCCGCGCTGTCGGCGCCGGTGATGGTCTGCTCCATGTTGCCGAGCGCCGCCTCTTCGCCGTTCGTGTCGCCCTGGGCCTGGGCGGACAACGCCTGGCCCAACTCGTTAAGGATGTTCTGGGCCACGTCGTGCGACAGGGCGCCGGAGCTCTCCCCCGACTGCACGTCGTTCACCAGCGCCGCCGACGTGCTGGCCACCGTCGGCGCGGGAACGGTCGTCGTGGTGGTCGAAGCCGTGGTCGAGGTGACGGTGGTCGAGGGGGAGGCCGGCGGGCTGTGGTGGCGACGGGACGCCGGAGCGCCGGCCAGCGCCCATGCCCCGAGCGAGCCGGCCAGGATCGCCGCAAGCAGGGCGGCGGCGACGAGCGCCACCGTGCGCGGGTCGCGGCGGTGGCGGCGCGCCGCCAGCGGATCCATGAGCGGCGCCGGCAGCGCTCCGTGCATCGTCGGCTCCCCGGCCACCACCGTGGGCGGCGACGCATCGGTGGGGTCGCGTGGCACCGGGTCGCTTCCCACCGGGGGCTCGAACGCCTGGGTGGCGCGCGGGTCCCAGGGACGGGAGAACACCGGCGACTCGAGCAGCTCCGACAGCTCGCTCGCCTCGGGGCGCCGGGCGGGGTCGGCGTCGAACATGGCATCGAGCACCATGCGCCAGGGCGCCGGCAGGGAATCGGTGGTGGGCCGGGCACCGGCCAGGCGGCGGGCCACCACCTCGGCGGGCGCCCCCTCAAAGGTGCGCTGGCCGGTCAGGCATTCGAGCAACACCGCCGCCAGTGCCCAGACGTCGGCGGCCGGCCCCACGCGATGGTTGTCCAGCTGCTCGGGCGCCATGTAGGCGGCGGTGCCGAGCGTGGTGCCGGTGACGGTGGTCATGGAGGCATCGAGGACCTGGGCGATGCCGAAGTCCGCCAGGCGCACCCGAGAACCCGGGCCCAACAGCACGTTGGCTGGTTTCACGTCGCGATGGACCACCCCGCGGCGGTGCACGTAGGCCAAGGCGTCCGCCAGCGACGCACCGAGCGCCGCGCAGCGGTCGGTGTCGCGCGGGCCGCGCCGCAGCGTTCGGCGAGGGTCTGCCCGTCCACCAGCTCCATGACCAGAAAGGCGTGGCGATCGTGCATGCCGGCGTCGAGCATCCGCACCAAGCCCGGATGGTCGAAGCCGGCCACGGCCCGCGCCTCGCGGGTGAGCCGTCGTGCCAGCTCCGGGTCGTTTGAGCGGACGACCTTGATCGCCACCGGCGGCCCGCCGAGCGCGTCGCTCGCCCGGTACACGTCGGCCATTCCACCGTGGCCGAGGAGCCGTTCGAGGCGGAAGCGCCCGGCCAGGGGCTCGGTGGTGGGGACGGCAGTGGTCATGACACGAGAGGGCATCGCCGGGAGTGAATACCCTGGCACGGCGGGCCGGACGCTCTCCAGCGAGCGGCTCGGGCGTTTCGACGGGCGCGATCGAGCCCCAGGTGGCAGGGTGAATTCCATGGTCCGTCTCACCTGCCTGGTCCGCCGCAAGGCGGGGATGTCCCCCGAGGAGTTCCACCGGTACTGGAGAGAGCGCCACGGCCCTTTCGTGGCCTCGAGCGAGAGCGGCAGCTACGTGGTGCGCTACGAGCAGCACCACCGTGCACTGGCGGATTACCCGGCGGAAGACGACGGGGGCTTCGATGGCGTCACCGTGCAGTGGTTCCGCTCGCGTGCCGATTACGAGGCGCACGTCTCGGCCCCCGACTTCCGCGACGTCTGGGCCGACATCGAGCGCTTCCTCGACACCGAGCGGCTGGTCTACGTGCTCACCGACGAGACCGTCGTCGTCGTGGACGGCGAGCCGTGAGTGGTACCGGGGTACAGCCCGCCCGGCGGCGACTGGCGGCGCTGGGCGAGCTGCCGGCGTTCGAGGACGAGATGGTGGGCGGGGAGGTGCGCGACCCGTATCCGGCCTTCGCCGAGAAGCGCCGGTCCGAGCCCGTGTGGTACGGGACCTTCCTCCGGGCCGACATGTTGCCCGGGGGGTTGGAACCCCGGCGGGACTGGATGGTGTTCCGCTACGAGGACTGCAGTCGGGTGTTGCGCGACGCCGAGCACTTCACCTCCACTGCTTACCGCGAGACCATCGGGCTCGTGTTCGGGCGGACCTTGCTCGAGATGGACGACCCGGAGCACAAGCTGCACCGCAACCTGGTGGCGCGCGCCTTCGGGCCGAGGGCGCTGGCGCGCTGGGAGCAGGAGGTGATCGCCCCGGTCTGCCACGACCTCGTCGACCGCTTCGCCGGCCGGGGCCGGGCCGAGTTGGTGAGCGAGCTGACCAGTCACTTCCCCGTGCGCGTCATCGCCGGCATCCTGGGCCTCCCCGACGAGGACTTCGGGCAGTTCCACCGCTGGGCCAACGACCTGTTCTGTGTGGCCACCTCCCCCGAGCGCGGACTGGCGGCGTCGGCCGCGCTGGGCGACTACTTCGCCGAGGTGGTGGCCGAGCGTCGCCGCCGTCCGGGCGAGGACGTGGTGAGCGACCTGGTGCGGGCCGAGGTGGATGGCGCGCGCCTCGACGACGAGGCGGTGTGCTCGTTCCTGCGGATCCTGCTCACCGGCGGGGCCGACACCACCTACCGGGGCACCGGCAGCCTGCTCCTCTTGCTTCTCAGCCATCCCGAGCAGCTCCGGGCCGTGTCCGCCGATCGCCGTCTGGTGCCGCAAGCGGTGGAGGAGGCGCTGCGGATCGAGCCGCCGGCGGTGGGGGTCTTCCGCCGCGCCACTTCTGACACCGAGATCGCCGGCGTGCCTGTCGCCGCCGGCGCAGACGTCTACGTCGTCATCGCATCGGCCAACCACGACGAGAGCAGATGGGGCGAGGCGGACCGCTTCGACATCTTCCGCCCGCCCATGGCCCACCTCACCTTCGCCCACGGCCCGCACGTCTGTCTGGGGGCACACCTGGCCCGCATGGAGACGCGGATCCTTCTCGACACCGTCCTCGATCGCCTGCCCGGCCTGCGCCTGGACCCCGGGGCCGGCGACCCGCACACGCACGGGCTGCTGTTCCGTTCGCCGACCGCCGTGCCGGTGGTCTTCGACCGTTGAGCCGGTGACGACGCGGCTGTACGTGCTCGGCCGGGGGGGCGACGATCTCGCGGCGCCGGCGGTGGTGGTGCTGGAGATGCCGCCGGGCTACGTCCTGTTCCGCCACGCGCACGTGTGCCACCGCTTCGAGGTGGTGGTGAAGGGCTCGATGACGGCGGACGGCGAGGTGCTGGGGCCGGGCGACGTCATGACGGCAGCGCCCGGGGAGTTCTACGGACCGCACGTGGCCGGGCCCGAGGGCTGCACCACGGTGGAGGTGTTCGGGACCCTCGACGGGGTGTTCCGGGTGCTGGCCGAATCGGGCAGCGGCCCGAAGGAGTACGACTTCCGGACCGCCGAGCTTCCCCCCGAATACCTGCCCATCGTCTGACGGCTCGCGCCGGACGCGCCGTCAGGTGAGGCGCCGATGACCGTTCGGCTACCCCGCCATGTTGCGGAGCACATAGGTGAGGATCCCGCCGTGGCGGTAGTACTCGGCCTCCATGGGCGTGTCGATGCGCACCCGGGCGGCGAACTCCCGCTCGCCGGCCCGGACGCTGAGCTCCTTGGGGGCGTCACCGGATCCCAGGGCGGCCAGTCCCACGATGTCGAAGGCCTCCTCGCCAGTGATCCCGAGAGTCGCCGCGGACTCCCCATCGGGAAACTGCAGCGGCAGCACCCCCATGCCGATCAGGTTGGAGCGGTGGATGCGCTCGAAGCTCTCGGCGACGACGGCGCGCACCCCGAGGAGCGCCGTGCCCTTGGCCGCCCAGTCGCGCGACGAGCCGGTGCCGTACTCCTTGCCGGCCAGCACGACGAGGGGCGTCCGCTCCTCCTGATACCGCATGGCCGCGTCGAAGATCGGCATCTGCTCGCCGTCGGGGAGGTGGCGGGTCACCCCGCCCTCGGTGCCGGGGGCCAACAGGTTGCGCAGCCGCACGTTGGCGAAGGTGCCGCGCATCATGACCTCGTGGTTGCCACGCCGGGCGCCGTAGGAGTTGAAGTCCTCCACCGCCACGCCCCGTCCGATGAGGTACTGGCCGGCGGGTGAGTTGGGCCGGATGGATCCCGCCGGGGAGATGTGGTCGGTGGTGACGCTGTCGCCGAGCACGGCCAGCACCCTGGCGCCAACGATGTCCTGCGGCGGGGGCGGCTCGGAAGCCAGGTCCCCGAAGAACGGTGGGAGCAGGACGTAGGTCGAGTCGGGGTCCCAGGCGAAGGTGTGCCCGGTACCGACGTCCATGGTCTGCCAGTGCGCGTCTCCCTCGTACACCGCGGCGTAGCAGGTGCGGAACATGTCGGAGGAGACCGCTTGGCGGACGGCGTCCACCACCTCGGTGTTCGTGGGCCAGATGTCGCGCAGGTACACCGGCGTCCCCGACGTATCGGTGCCCAGCGGGTCCGCCGTCAGGTCCACGTCCACCGAACCGGCCAGGGCGTAGGCCACCACCAGCGGCGGCGAGGCCAGGTAGTTGAGCCGGACGTCGGGATGGATGCGGGCCTCGAAGTTGCGGTTGCCCGACAGCACCGCCGCCACCGCCAGGTCCCCCTGGCGCACGGCCTCGGACACGCCCGGCAGCAGCGGTCCGGAGTTGCCGATGCAGGTGGTGCAGCCGAAGCCCACCAGGTCGAATCCCAGCTTCTCGAGCGGCTCGCGCAGCCCGGCGCGCTCGTAGTAGTCCATGACCACCCGCGAGCCGGGGGCGAGTGACGTCTTCACCCACGGCTTGGGGGCCAGCCCGCGCTCGAGCGCCTTTCGGGCGAGCAGGCCCGCCGCCAGCATCACCTGGGGATTGGAGGTGTTGGTGCAGCTGGTGATGGCGGCGATGACCACGTGCCCGTCGCTGATGGCCTCGGCCGGGGAACCGGTTGCCGGCTGCGACCGCAGCGTGTCACCGCCGCCGGGGGACTGGCCCAGCGTCCGGCGGAAGCTCGCCTTCACCGATCCGAGCGCCACGCGGTCCTGTGGTCGCGACGGACCCGCCAGCGAGGGCTCGATGGTCGAGAGGTCGAGCTCCACGCGCTCGGAGAACACCGGCTCGGGGTCGCCGGGCCGGGCGAACATGCCCTGCTCCTTCGTGTAGGCCTCCACCAGCGACACCTGGTCGTCGGGTCGTCCGGTGAAGCGCAGGTACCCGAGTGTGGCCTCGTCCACCGGGAAGACGACGCAGGTGGCTCCGTACTCCGGCGCCATGTTGCCGATGGTGGCCCGGTTCTCGAGCGGAAGGCCGGCCAGGCCCGGCCCGAAGGCCTCGACGAACTTCCCCACCACGCCGTGGCCGCGCAGCAGCTCGGCGATGCGCAGCACGAGGTCGGTGGCGGTGGCCCCTTCGGGGAGCTCGCCGACGAGGCGCAGCCCCACCACCGGCGGCACGAGCATGGTGAGCGGCTGGCCCAGCATGGCGGCTTCGGCTTCGATGCCACCCACGCCCCACCCGAGCACGCCGAGGCCGTTGACCATGGTGGTGTGCGAATCGGTTCCGACCAGCGTGTCGGGGAAGGCCCAGCCGTCGGCGGCGAAGACCACCCTGGCCAGGTACTCGAGGTTCACCTGGTGGCAGATCCCGGTGCCGGGCGGCACCACCTTGAAGCGGTCGAAGGCCTGCTGCGCCCAGCGCAGCACGGCGTAGCGCTCGCCGTTGCGGCTGTATTCGATCTCCACGTTGCGGCTGAAGGCCTCGGGGGTGCCCGACACCTCGGCGATGACCGAATGGTCGATGACCAGCTCGACCGGCACCAGCGGGTCGATGCGCGTCGGGTCGCCACCTCTCCCCGCCAGCGCCTGTCGCATGGCCGCCAGGTCGACCACGGCCGGGACGCCGGTGAAGTCCTGCATGAGCACGCGCTCGGGGGTGAAGGCGATCTCGGAGGAGAGATCCTCACCGGCGCGCCCGGCCCACGAGGCCACCGATT
>DATHCF010000189.1:0-5861 GCA_035319705.1 Acidimicrobiales bacterium
ACGGGCAATCCTGATGAGAACGGGTGCTCGCCTGTTTCGAGCCACGTCGTGGCCAGGAGTCCGGCCGGTCAGCGCTTCGTTCGAAAGCCAACCCGAAGGCGGCAGGCACTTCGTGAGCCGACTGGCCGAACTCCCGAGACGTTAGAACCGGGGTTCCGGCGTCTGCGTGTCACTATGAATCAGGCACTACTCGACTGGTCCGCGTTGATACACACTGTGACCGGGATCGGCGAATATGCGTGGCTGCGGGTGCTAGCCCAAACCAAGCTTTCTGGGCAGTGTCGGACCCACCACGGTTACGCCGTACTCCTTTGCGAGCCGTTCCACTACGCTAGTTCGCCGGACGATAACCCCGAGTCGTCCGGTGGTCAGGACGTGGGTATGACCGCTCGGGACTGCCGGGACCGGGATGGGCAGGCCGGGACCGATCCCTCGGCCTGGGGAGGTGGGACCGACCGGAAAATCCGGCTCCTCGGCGTGATCTCGGATGGGTGACTTCGGCGCCGCTGTGCCCTCAACTGGCGGAGCACCCTGCCGACGCCGCTGTCGGATGCGAAGCACCGGGCTACCGTTTCGGGCGTGGCCGTGCTTGCCGCGCTCTCGATCGCCCCAGCCGGTGGTCCCACCGTCAGCGAGGACGGCTCCGTCGGAACGACGGTGGCCGAGGTGGTCGGGATCATCCGCGACTCCGGACTGCCGTACGAGACCAACGCCATGTTTACCAACGTTGAAGGCTCGCTAGACGAAATCCTGGACCTGGTCAAACGCTGCACCGAGCACGTCGCCGCCGTGGCACCCCGAGTCACCGTAGTGGTGAAGCTTGACGTCCGCAGGGGCCACCCCGACGCCCTGCACAACAAGGTCGCCACGGTACAGCGTCTGATCGGTAGCGCCGGGCAGGGCGCGCCAAAGAGCTGATCCCCTGTCGGATGCGGGTTGCCATCTGGACGTCCAACCGGGCCCAGGACGGTCGAAGGCGGTCGGGATCACTTGGCGGGATGTTTCCGGTCGGGTGGCCTCAGAGCCGGCGGCGACCGCGTGCGGCACTGCCTGGATGCCCGCCCCTTTCGATACTCACCGCGCGATACCGGGCGAATCACGCCGGAGCGAGCGGCGTTTACATTGACAGGAAGGGTGTGAAGAGACGGACGGGACCCTCTGCCAGGTTCGCTTTGAGTCCTGCACTCGGTTCACCAAGGAGTTCCCCGGAGACTGATCCCGTCGCGAGGATCGCTTCCATCAGGCCGCCAAGGTTGTCGGCGTGTTCAAGGAGTGCCTCGGAGTCTCTGTAGCGTTCAAGGACGATGCATTCGGACTGATCGTCGTTGAAGTAGATCTCGTACTGCAGCGTTCCCGTGTCCTTCGTCCGCACGATCTCCATACACTGAGCAGACAAGCGTTTGAAATCGTCAAGCTTGCCGTCGTGAAACTTGAACCGAGCAATACCTTGAAGCTCACGCTCATTCAATGTTTCTCCCTTCCAATCCTTGGGCAAGTTCTACCTTGCCACGTGAGGCCCAGGGCCGTTTCGATTCTGGGAGTAGGGTGCACAAATGGACGAGTGGCAAACGGTTTCCTCGCTGGCCACGGGAGTAGGGACTCTCGTCCTGGCCGTTGCCACCTTCTCAGCGGTGCGTTCGGCCAACAGAAGCGCGCGAGTGGCTGACGGTCGCTCCAAACGGGTATGCGCCCATTGCTCCTTCCCTCACGGTTCGACGATCCCGCGCACAAGGTTCTCTGGCACGACCGGCACACGGCGTTGGTAGGCGGTGGCCGCGCCGTTGTAGAGCCGGAGAACGGGGTGATCTATCTGGCCAGCGGCGGTGCAGATCGATACCAACGTATTGTTTTGGGACACGTTCGGTCCTCCCTTCCTGTGCTTCGGTGTGGAAACCGCGAGTGTGCCAACACTCGCTTTGGCACGGGAAGGCGAGGACCGACGTTTCGTCGGGAGAGATGATGGGGCCATGACCAGCCTCCGGCGCTCGAGACTGGCTGGCGGGCCGGCTCGAGGAGCTTGAACCCGTCAGCAGGAGCGGAAGGCCCGCTCCGTCATCCCATCACTTACAGACCGGTCCACTTCGATACCCCAGGGCACGAATACCGGTTGGAATAGGCACCAATGCGCCTCAGAGCACGGGCCATGCGCGACGATTAATTCAAAATGGAGCTTGGTCCAACCGATCTCTGTTCGTACCTCCAATCGACAGGAGCCGCCACATGACCTGGGACCACAACAAGCTCTGGGGATGGCACCCCGCCGTGAAGAGTGGCGATGATCGCACTCTCGGCCAGAAGGTGGCAGATGCGATGAAGCGCGTGCTGGCTACCTTCATGGCGCTCTGGGTGGTGCTCATTTTCATCACCGTATGGATGATCTATAACAGCCACCTCGGGGGATCTGGTCATAAGTTCGACCCCTATCCGTGGATCTTGCTCAACCTCTGCCTGAGCTGCTTTGCCGCACTCCAGTGCTTCATTCTGCTCATTGCCAACAAACGAGGAGAGCAGATCGCCGCGGAGATCGCGCAGCACACGTTTGACAACACGCAGTCCGATACGAAGCTGCTGGAGGAGAACACCGAACTCACTCGGCAGGTCAAGACAAATACGGATCTCCTGGAGGAGATCCATCTGCACGTGGCCAACATCGGCAAGAAGGTGGGGGCAGAGATGGGTAGGTTCGCCCCAGGTCAGTCACCGCCACCGGCCTGACCCGGTTTCGATGGTCGCTCCTCGCGGGTGTAGGCAGCGGCAGTCCGGGATGGGCGAGGAGGGCGTCGGGAGAAATGAAGGCGACAGGTCCTGCCGATGGTCGCCTGCCCTGATGCGGCCGATAACGAGAGGCCCTCGGAGTCAGTGCATCCTAATAACTCGCCCCCGAGCGATCCCGGTGAGGTGCTCGATTCGGCGGGGTGACCGGGTCCGGCACATCCAGGTCGCAACATTCAGATACCAAGAGTCGCCGGGAATTGCGGTTATGCGCTTGCCAGCACGCGCCCACGGACCTCATCCCGAGACAAGCCGTACATCGAGGCCAGCGAGTGCTCCCGGCGTGATCTGCAACTCATCGTCGGTGGAGCTGCCGAGCAATTCCTGCTCGCGCAGGAACGCCGGTCCTGCGTCGATATCCTTCACCGCACAGATCCATCGCCCGGACGGGCCGGAGCTTGACTCCAACTTATCGCTGGGCCACTGGGAAGCTGCCAGTGACCAATACCCAGAGCAGGGGCTGGTTCGAGCAGCGCTTGCCAACGCTCGACCTCCCACTCCAACTCCGCGACGCCGATCACGATCGAACGGACGCCGGTCAGACCGATCCCACCGCCATCGGCATCATCGAGCAGCCCGCGCATCCGGTCGGGGTCGACGGCGGCGCGGAGCTGTGGGTGGAACTCGTTGAGGAAGACCGACCGGGTCCGCATCCGCTGGAACATGTGGTCGCCCAACCAGTTTCCCCAGAACCGAACCATGGGCCGCCGATCCGCCTCGCTACCGCTCCATACCCGTCGATATGGACGGTGATCTGGCTCCATTACCAGGCCAGTAGACAGCTGAAACACTTGCAGATGAATCCGTATGCGCCTGATGGGCGGCCGGTATTCGAGCCGGATACCATCACCTCACTCAGGCTCTCAGTTATTGAGGATTTTCGGACAGAGCACGCAGCCGGGTCAGCGCCGTCGACCAATAGTGCTCGTACCTCGCTAGCCATGGAGCCAGAGCCTCGGAGAATGCCTCGGCATCGATGCGGTACAGGCGCTCCCGGCCGTGGCGCGTCGCGTTCACCAGTCCTACGGCTCGAAGGCCCATAAGGTGCTTGGAGATGCCGGACGCCACCAAGTCGGGAAATTCGGCGGCCAACTGGCTAACCGTAAGCGTGCCCCGTTCGGCCAGGAGGTCGAGGATGCGGCGACGCGTAGGATCAGCGAGCACCCGAAATAGATCGTCGCTTGTACTAGACATCCGCAGCGGCTACGAGTGCCGCCAAGCGCTCCAACACGTCAGCGCCGACGATTTGGGTACTGTGCGGCGTCTGCCATGCTCGAGTCCTAGCAGCCGTCTGGCGCGATGGCCCCCCTGATCGGCCTGAGCCCGGTGGGCGATCCTCGCAAGCTCCTGGCTGTGGATGGCGACGAGTTGCTGCCTGGTCCAGGGATTCACGCTCCTCCCATCACCAGCTCGGCCAGCTGCTCCAGGATCCGATGGCGATCAGCACCGCGCTCGTACGCCTTTTCGGTGTCGGACCAACCGGGCTTGCCGATCCCCGCGAACCCGTCGTGGAGGAGGCTCACCGTGGTGCCGGCTGCCGTGGCCGCCAGGGAGATCACGAGTCGGGCCGGGTGGACCCAGTCGGCGCCCTCCTCGAGCCAGGACAGGACCAGGCGACCCTCGGGCACGAGCTCGAGCACCGTCCCGCTGATGCGGGTCTGTTCATCGGGGAGAAAGTGGTAGGCGCCGCCCACCCGCAGGTCGATCTCGAGGGTGGGGCTCAGCCACTGCCGCAGCGCTTCTTCTGTTGACAGCCACCGCCATACAGCACTGGGTGGGGCTTGGATCTCGACAGAACGGGCGACCTCGGGCATGACCGTGACCTCCAATCGCTTACCAGATAGTAAACTTTACTAGCTAGTAAGGCAAGTGTCGAGGTCCGTGCCGGCAAACGCTCGCTGCGCCCAGCGATGGAGTGTGGTGGCAGCCCGGAAGTCGAGTCTGGGGCCAAGTTCATCGTGCTGTTGTGGTTTTTGCGTTTATATGCTATTCTAGGTGCTGTGACCAGGGACGATCTGATAACCGATGACCTGATTTCGACGGGGCAAGCGAGCGTGCTTCTCGGAACCTCGCGCCAACATGTCGTCGACCTGTGCGACGGCGGGCGCCTGGCGTGCTTCCGGGTGGGGACGCATCGCCGGATCCGACGCGGGGACGTCTTGCGCTATCGGAAGGGGCCGGTACTCACAAGGGACCAAGTCCGGAGCCTTTGGCTGCATCAGGCTGTCGCCAGGCGGCTCCTCCTCGACCCCGAGGGCACCGTCCGCCGGGCGCGCCGGAGCCTCCGGCGTCTCAAGGCGACCCACCCCCGTGGCGTGGCCGCCCAGCGGCTCGAGGAATGGAGTCAGCTCCTCGATGGTCCGATCGACGAGCTGCTCGAGGTGATGGTCTCACGCTCGGAGCCAGGAACTGAGCTTCGCCAGAACTCGCCGTTCGCCGGCGTACTGACCCAGCGCGAGCGGGGCCTGGTCCTCGACAACTTCCGCCGTACCCACCCGGCCGCCGCGTGAACCGGGAGCAGCTGGCCCACCTCTTGCGGGCGGCCTCTCAGATCGCAGGTGAGAGCGACGTGGTCGTCATCGGGAGCCAGGCCATCCTGGCGAGCTACGACGAGACCGAGCTCCCCGACGAGGCCATTGGCTCGATCGAGCTTGACGTGACCTTCTTCGATGACCCCGACGCCGCCAAGTCGGACTTGGTCGACGGCGCCATCGGGGAGCTCTCGTCGTTCCACGAAACGAACCAGTACTACGCCCAAGGCGTGAGCATCTCGACCGCAACTTTGCCGGCGGGCTGGGAGCAGCGCCTGGTGCGATTCGAAAACCAGAGCTCGAAGCCCGGACGAGGCCTGTGCCTCGAACCGCACGACCTCGTGGTATCCAAGCTCGTGGCCCACCGGGACAAAGACCTCGCCTTCGCCGCTGCCCTGCTGCGCAGACGACTCGTTGACCCTGGTGTCCTTGTCGAGCGGATCCGGACCCTCCCGATCGACCCGGCGCGCATCGAAATGGTCGTCGGCTGGCTCGAGGCCCGTCGCCGATGACGGGTCACCTTGCCTGAGGAGGCCGGGATGGGAGCCACCCCGCACA
>DATHCF010000190.1:0-5821 GCA_035319705.1 Acidimicrobiales bacterium
TCCGGCCGGGAGGGACGGCCGCCGACCTGCCCGACGGATGGGAGGACGACGTCGCCGTCATCTGCGACACCGTGGAGGAGCGGCTCGAGTCCTACGACGAGCTCTTGACCGGCCAGCCCATCTTCCGCGAGCGCACCGAAGGGGTGGGGGCCCTGAGCGCCGAGGAGGCCATGGCCCTCGGGGTCACCGGTCCCATCCTGCGTTCCACCGGCGTGGCCTGGGACCTGCGGCGCACCATGCCCTATCTGGCCTACGACCAGGTGGACTTCGACGTGGTCATCGGCACCTACGGCGACAACTTCGACCGTTACGCCATCCGCCTCAACGAGATCCGCGAGTCGATCCGCATCCTCCGCCAGGTGCTCGAGCGCATGCCGGACGGCGACTACCGGGTCCAGGACAAGAAGGTGACGCCCCCGCCGCGCGCCCGCATCGACGAGTCGATGGAAGCGCTCATCCACCACTTCAAGATCTTCACCGAGGGCTTCAAGGTCCCCGAGGGCGAGGTGTACACCGCCATCGAGTCCCCCCGCGGCGAGATCGGGTGCTATCTGGTGTCCGACGGTTCGGCCAAGCCCTACCGGCTCCACATCCGGGCACCGTCCTTCGTCAACCTGCAGGCGCTGCCGGTGATGCTGCATCAGGGGCTGGTGGCCGATGCGGTGGCCACCATCTCCTCCATCGACCCGGTCATGGGCGAGGTGGACCGGTGAGCGGGCGCCATCTGTCCGCCGAGATGCGGGCTCGGGCCGAGGAGCTGCTCACGCTGTATCCCCACAGGCGTTCGGCTCTCCTCCCCATCTGCCATCTGGCCCAGGAACAGGACGGGTGGCTGGGGCCCGAGGCCATGGCCGAGATCGCCGAACTGGTGGGCATCACGCCCGCGGAGGTGCTGGGCACGGCGTCGTTCTACGACATGCTGCACACCGAGCCGGTGGGCCGCTACCTGGTGTCGGTGTGCACCAACATCGCCTGCATGCTGCGCGGTGCCTACGAGCTCCTCGAGCACGCCGAGGAGCACCTCGAGGTGCGTACCGGTGGCACCACCGCAGACGCCATATTCACCTTGGAGGAGGCCGAGTGCCTGGCCGACTGCGGCCGGGCGCCCATGTGCCAGGTGAACCACCGCTTCTTCGGCGACCTCACCCACGAGGCTTTCGACACCTTGATGGCCGACCTGCGTGCCGGGAGGCTCGACGGCGAGGTCCCTCCGCACGGCACGCTGGTCCGCGTGCGGCGCCAGGGCGGGCTGCGGGTGGACGACGAGACCATCGAGGCCGAGCGCAGCCGGATGGCGCAGTCCATGGCCGCCCGGGCCGCCGCCGACAAAGGACCGGGTTCGTGAACGGCGCCCAGGTCCCGAACATCGTCACCTCGCGCCTCGAGTACCGGGACTCGCACACCCTGGACCGCTACCTCGATACCGGGGGGTACCAGGGCCTGCGCAAGGCCCTGTCCATGCACCCGGAACAGGTGGGGGCGGGGATCGAGGCCATCAGCCTGCTCGGCCGGGGCGGCGCCGGGTTCCCGGCGGGCCGTAAGTGGGCCATGCTGCGCAAGGCGCCGGCGCGATATCTGGTGGTGAACGGCGACGAGAGCGAGCCGGCCACCTTCAAGGACCACCTGTTAATCGAGCGCGATCCGCACCAGATCATCGAGGGCATCGTGATCTGCGCTTACGCCGTGCAGGCGCTGCGGGCCTTCCTCTACATCCGCGGCGAGTTCGCCCTGGGGCTCGAGCGGGTCACCGAAGCCCTCAACGAGGCCTACGACTACGGGGCGGTGGGGCGGGACATCTTCGACTCGGGCTTCAGCCTCGACATCGTGGTGCACCCCGGCGCCGGGGCCTACATCTGCGGTGAGGAGACGGCGCTGCTCGAGAGCCTCGAGGGCAAGCGCGGCTTCCCCCGCATCAAGCCCCCTTACTTTCCCGCCGCGGTGGGCCTCTACGGCGAGCCCACCGTGGTCAACAACGTGGAGACGCTGTCCAACCTCCCCTGGGTGATGATGCACGGCGCCGACGCCTTCACGGCCCTGGGCGACGGCCGCTCCACCGGAACCCGGCTGTTCGCGCTTTCGGGTCACGTGCACAACCCCGGCGTGTACGAGGTCGAGATGGTGAAGACCACCTTCCGGGACCTCGTCTTCGACGAAGCGCTGGGCGGCGGTGTCCCCGGCGGGCGCCAGGTGAAGGCCATCATCCCCGGCGGCGTGTCGGCTCCGTGGTTCGGGCCGGAGCAGCTCGACGTTCCCCTCGGCCAGGACGAGGTGGCCGAGCAGGGATCGATGCTCGGCTCCGGCTCGGTGGTGGTGATGGACGACAGCACCTGCGCGGTGCGGGCCGCCTGGCGCATCACCCGCTTCTTCCGCCGCGAGTCATGTGGCCAGTGCACGCCGTGTCGCGAAGGAAGCGGCTGGCTCGAGCGCATCCTGCGTCGGATCGAGGACGGATCGGGGCGCGAGAGCGATCTCGAGCTGCTCATGGACGTGTGCGACAACCTGGCCCCCGGTGTGTCGTGGCCGCCGCAGCAGACCACCATCTGCGTGCTCGGGCCGTCGATCCCCTCCTCCATCGCCTCGGGGATCCGCATGTTCCGCGACGAGTTCCTGGTTCACGTGAAGGACGGCGGGTGCCCTTATGCCTGATCCGACCGTCGTCTCCCACCACGGCACCCTGCCGCACACCGAGCCCGGTCAGAGCGTCACCTTCACCCTCGACGGCACCGAGGTGACCACGGCAGCCGGCCGGTTCCTCATCGCCGCCGCCGAGGACGCCGGCGTCTACATACCGCGCTTCTGCTACCACCCGCGCATGAAGCCGGTGGGCATGTGCCGGATGTGCCTGGTGGAGGTGAGCGGACCGCGCGGCGCCACCTTGCAGCCGGCCTGCTACGTGCCGGTGGCCGACGGCATGGAAGTGGTGACCACATCGGACAAGGTGCGCAAGGCCCAAGACGGCGTGCTCGAGTTCCTGCTCGTCAACCACCCGCTCGACTGCCCGGTGTGCGACAAGGGAGGGGAGTGCCCGCTGCAGGACCAGACGCTCGCCTACGGGCCGGGCGAGAGCCGCTTCGTCGAGGAGAAGCGGCACTGGGCCAAGCCCATCGCCCTTTCGGAGCTGGTGCTGCTGGACCGCGAGCGTTGCATCCAGTGCGGCCGTTGCGTGCGCTTCGCCGCAGAGATCGCCGGCGAGGCGCAGATCGACTTCCTGGTGCGCGGGGACGCCCTGGAGGTGAACGTCTTCGAGCAGCACGCGTTCACGTCGTACTTCAGCGGCAACACCGTGCAGATCTGCCCGGTGGGGGCGCTCACGGCCACGCCGTACCGGTTCACGGCCCGTCCCTGGGACCTCGACCAGGTGGAGTCCACCTGCACCACCTGTGCCTTCGGCTGCCGGGTGGCGGTGCAGTCCTCGGCCAACCGGGTCACGCGCCTTCTCGGCATCGACGCCGACCCGGTCAACCAGAGCTGGCTGTGCGACAAGGGCCGCTTCGCCTACGAGGCGGTCAACTCCGGCGACCGCCTGAGCGCTCCGCTCGTCAGGTGGGCCGAGTCGGCCGAGCTGGAGCCGGCATCGTGGAGCGAGGCGCTCTCGGAGGCGGCCACGCGCCTGGATCGGATGCGGGCCGAGCGCGGACCGGAGTCCATCGGCGTGATCGGCGGGGCGAGGTTGTCCAACGAGGACGCCTACGCCTGGGCCAAGCTAGCCAAATCGGTCATCGGCACCGACAACGTCGACGCCCAGCTGGGTGACGGACTGCCGGCCGAGCTGGTGCTGGGACTGCCGCGCGCCACCGTGGACGAGGCGTGCGCGGCGGGCTGTGTGGTGACGCTGGCCGGCGACCTGCGCGAGGAGCTGCCGGTGCTCTACCTGCGCCTGCGCGGCGCCCTCGACGCCGGGGCCGTCCGGCTGGTCGAGCTCAGCCCCAGGCCCACCGCCATGTCCCAGGTGGCCACTGCGTCGTTGCGCTACCGGCCCGGTGAGCTCGGCGCCCTGGTGGAGGCGCTGTCGGGCGGGGCGGCCCGGCCACCGGATGCAGCGGGGTCCGGTGATCTTCAGGCGGCCCTCGGCGCCCTGTCGGCGACAGGCGCCGACGGCCAGGGCGTGGTGGTGGTGCTGGGCCGGCCCTCGGTGGCCGAGCACGCAGGGCTCGTGGCGGAGGCGGCGCTGTCCATGGCTCGCTCCTGGAGCAAAGCCCGCTTCCTCCCGGCGTTGCGGCGCGGCAACGTCCTCGGGGCGATCGACATGGGGCTGGCGCCGGGGGTGCTTCCGGGCCGGGTCAGCCTGGAGGACGGACACGGCTGGTTCGAAGCGGCATGGGGGTCGGTGCCGGCCGAACGCGGCCGGGACACCACCGCCATGCTGCAGGCGCTCCTCTCCGGGGACATGGCCGGCGTGGTGCTGCTCGGCGCGGATGTGCTGGGCGACTTCCCCGATCGCCAGCTGGCCGAGGAGGCCTTGGCCGCGGCCGAGCTGGTGGTGGCGGTCGACACCTTTCTCTCTCCGTCCTCGGCGCGCGCGGATGTGGTCCTGCCGGCGGCCATGGCGCACGAGCGCACCGGCACCACCACCAGCATCGAGGGGCGCATCACCCGGCTGGGCCAGAAGCTCGTGCCGCCCGGCCAGTGCTGGCCGGACTGGATGATCGCCGCCGAGCTGGCTGCCCGCCTGCACGGCGACCTGGAGGTGGCCGGGGTGGGCGAACTGTGGGACGAGATCGAGCGCCTGGCCCCGTCGCACGCCGGCATCACCCGGGCCGTACTCGAGGGTCCGGCCGGGCGCCTCGGGATCGTGGCGCCGCTCAAGGGCACTCCGGTCCGCATCGGAGGCCGGCGCCTCCCGCTTCTCGACCCCATGGCCACCCCGGGTATCGAGGCCGTCGAACGCCAAGGGGCCCCGCCGCGCGCCGGCTCGGCCGAGCCGCCGGGCGACGAGCTACCGCCATCCGGTGACGACGACGCCGGCCCGGGGTCGAACGGGCGGCCGCCGCTGCTCACCGCCACGTCGCCGCCGGACGTCCCGCACGTGCCCGCCCGCGACGCCTATGCCGTGCGCCTGGTCTCCGGCCGGCGGCTGTACGACGGCGGGGCGGCGGTGGAGGCGTCGGAGTCGCTCGCCGCCCTGGCCGGCACGGCGGTGGCCGCGCTGCATCCGCAGGAGCTCGAGCGCCTGGGCGTGCACGCCGGTGGCCGGCTGCGGCTGCGCTCGGCGCGCAGGAGCGTGGTGCTCGAGGTAGCGGCCGATCCGGGGCTGCCCACCGGGGTGGTGTCGGTGCCGGTCAACCTCGACGCCGATGACGGTCCGGGAGCCTCCGCCCTCATCGACGCCGTCGCAGCGGTGACCGACGTGCGCCTGGAGACGCCGTGAGCGGCGCACTGCCGTTCCTCGGTGTCCTGCGGGCCCTCGATCCGCTCTACGTCCCCGGGGTGCACCTGGCCGAGCTCGTCATCACCCTCGTCAAGGTGGTGGTGGCCTTCGCCGTGCTGCTGGTGGCGGTCATGTTGATGATCTGGTTCGAGCGCAAGGTCATCTCCGACATGCAGGCGCGCATCGGCCCCAACCGTGCCGGGCCCTTCGGCATCCTGCAGACGCTGGCCGACGGGACGAAGCTGTTCTTCAAGGAGGACCTGATCCCGGAGCGGGCCGACCGCTTCGTGTTCAAGCTGGCGCCGTATCTGTCGCTGGTGCCGGCCTTCGTGGCCTTCGCCATCGTCCCGGTGGGCGGCGTCGTGACCGTGGCGCACCACACCTTCGAGCTGCAGGTGGCCGATCCCCCCATCGGCATCCTGCTGCTGCTGGCCATGTCGTCGGTGTCGGTGT
>DATHCF010000191.1:0-10021 GCA_035319705.1 Acidimicrobiales bacterium
GCCGACGGCGCCCGAGCCGAGCAGCACCAGCGAACGGGGGAGCTCCGTCACCTCGATGGCCTCGTGGTTGGTCCAGTACGCACCGTCGTCCAGCCCGGGTACCGGCGGTGCCCACGGCGCGCTGCCGGTGTCGATGACCACGGCCCGGCGCGCCTCGATGCGCCGGCCGCCGACCTCGACCGCCTTCGGTCCCTGCAACCGGCCGACGCCCCGCACGAAGCGCGCCCCGCTCCGGCGCAGACGCTCCACCGCTTGGGTGTCGTTCCAGTTGTCGGTGGCCTCCTCCCGGATACGCCGGGCCACCGGCGCCCAGTCGGCGGTCACGGCGGCCGAGCCGGCCATGCCGTTCACCCGGTGTGCCTCGGCCAGCAGCCCGGCGGCGCGCACCATCATCTTCGACGGCACGCATCCCCAGTACGGGCACTCACCGCCTACGAGCCCGCCGTCGACGCCCACAACGTCCAGTCCGGCCTCGGCCAGCCGGCCCGCCAGGTGCTCGCCCCCCGGGCCGAGGCCGAGGACGACGACGTCAGCTGATTCGAGTTCGCTCATGTCGCGCCGCCTCAGAGCAGCTCGGCCAAAGCGTCGACCGTGCGCCGGCGCTCGGCGAACGGCGCGGCCACGAACTCGGTGACGCCGTGGTCCTGGAACGACCGGATGGTGCCGCGCACCGATGCGGCGTCGCCCACCACGGCGACGTCCGCCGGGCCGGCGGCTCCTTCGCGGTCGAGCATGGCGCGATACGCGGGCAGCGTGCCGTACACGGCGAAGGCTTGCTCCGCCTTGTCCCTGGCTGCCGCGGGATCGTCGGTGACCGCCACCGGCAGGGCCATGACCACCCGTGGCTCGGGACGGCCCGCCCGGGCCGCTGCGCCGCGGATGGTCGGCGAGATGTGCTCGGCAATCGTCTTCGGGCCCGTCATCCAGGTCACGGTGCCGTCGGCCAGCTCTCCCGCCAGACGGAGCAGGCGCGGGCCGAGGGCCGAGACGAGGACGGGACAGCCCAGCCCGTCGGAGGTCGACAGCGTCATGTGGGCGCTCACCTGGGCGCCGTCCACCGCCACCTTGCCCTGCTGGACGAGCGGAATGAGGACACGAAGGTACTCCTCGGTGTGCGAGCCGGGCTTCGAGTAGTCGAGACCGTAGACATCCTCTATGACAAGTTGATGTGAGGGGCCGACTCCCAGGGTGAGCCGGCCGCCGACTGCGGCGTTGGTGGTGGTCGCCTGCATGGCCAGGGCGGCCGGGTGGCGCGGGTAGGTGGGAACGACCGCTGTCCCCCAGTCGAGGCCGCCGACGTGCTGGCCGGCCACGGCGAAGGCGCTCAAGGTGTCGAGGCCGAAGATCTGGCCGGCCCATACCGAGCCGAAGCCCGCTTCCTTGGCCCGCCCGGCCTGATCGACCACACCCTGCAGCGAAGACGATTCGATCCAGATGCCCACGCGCACCTCAGCACCTTAGACACCCGAGCTTCTGTTGCGCAGAGCCATGTGGACGGTCACACTGACGCATCGGGGTCGCCGGACGACGGAGGGACGATGGAGGAACGTATCGAGGTCGAGCGGTTCGTCGAGGCCGACCCGTCGGCCGTCTTCCAGGTCCTGTGTGACCCGAGGGGCCATGTGGCCATCGACAGCTCGGGGATGCTCATGTCGGCGGAAGGCGACCCGGTGGAGAAGCCGGGTGACACCTTTGTGGTGCACATGGATCGCGAAGCCCTCAACGATTACCCGTTGGGCAAGTACGACGTCACCGTCAAGATCGTGCGCTTCGAGGCGGACCGCGAGATCGCCTGGACACCGGAAGGCCAGCTCAACCTGGGCCACGTCTACGGCTACCGGCTGGAGCCCCTCGAAGGTGGCACCAAGGTGACGTCGTACTACGACTGGTCCTCGGTCGATCAGAGTTGGAAGGACGCCAACATCTTCCCGGTCATCTCCGAAGGCGCACTGCGCGCCACGCTCGGCATCCTCGCTCGCAGCGTGCAGAGCGCCTGACGCTCACTCCTGACCGAGCCGGGGGTGGTCCGCTACAGAAGGGTGGACAGCCCTCCGTCCACGGCGATCACCTGCCCGGTGACGTAACTGGCCTCGTCGGAGAGAAGGAACACCACCACGTTGGCCACCTCCCCGGCCGTTCCCTGGCGCCCGAGCGGCACCGGCGTCATCGCCCGCCCGGGGCGCCCGGCTGTGGCCATGCGCCCGAGAGGAGTGTCGATCAGTCCCGGCGCAACGACGTTCACGCGCCCCTTGTGTCCGGCGGCCTCCCTCGCCGCTTGGCGCATGAGGGCGATCTGTGCGGCCTTGGACGTGTCGTAGGAGGGGATGCCCGAGCCCGGACGCAGCCCGGCCACCGAGGAGATGAGGACCGTCGACGAGCCTTCTCCCATGACGGGCAGCGCGGCGCGGAGAAAGAGGAAGTGGGCGCGCACGTTGACCGCCATGACGGTGTCCCAATCGGCGGCCGACGTCCCCTGCAGGCCGCGACCCAGCCCGATCCCGACGTTGAGCACCAGGGCGTCGAGGCCGCCGAGGACTTCGGCCGCCCACGTCACCGCCTCGGCGCACGCGTCGACATCGGCAGCGTCGGAGACTAGGGCCGATCCCGCTACACCACAGGCCCGCACCATGGCGGCCGTCGCCTCGGCCGCGTCGGCGTCGACGTCGGTGACGGCGACCGCTGCGCCCTGGCCGGCTGCCAGTACGGCGATGGCCCGGCCGTTGCCCATGGGGGCGTCGGGGTCGTCGCTGTGACGGGTCCCCCCGCCCACGACGAGAAGGCGCCGTCCTTCGAGCCTCACTGGCCGAGCGCGGCGCTGAGGCTGGTGCCCACGGTGGGGAAGATCAGGTGCGACAAGGTCATGCCTCCCAGGGACACGGTATCGACACCCGGCGGCGAGCCCTGCATGTCGCCCGGGGTGCCGAGGATGTAGAGCCGGATGCGGTGGCCGGCGGCGAAGTGGTTGCCGATGGGGAGGATCTCGATGTGGTACTCGCGTGTCGTGCCTGGCAGGGCAGGGTCGAAGGAGCCGAACTCGTTGTACGGATCGACGATCTCACCGGCGGGGTCGGTCATCGACTGGGCCGGATCCACATCGGGATAGAGCGTACGCAGCCAGCCGGTGGTCACGGGGTAGGCGGTACCGTCCGGCCACACGTCGGCGATCACTGCCACGAGGTCGGTGAAGGGCTGACTGGAGGCGGCGTACAGGTCGAAGCCGACCGGTCCCACCGTGTTCACCGGCTGCTGCAGCGGTGGGGTCGTGTAGGTGAGCGAGGTCGGCCCGGAGAGATCCATGTCGGTGAGCTGCGGGAAGTAGCTGGCCGCCTGGTCCAGTCCGTCACCGGCCACGGCCCCGCCGAGTGCACGTCGGTCTCGCTCGGCTCGGAAGGAACGAACGGGTACGACTGCTGGACGGCGCTGCTGCCGGCGGACAGTGCCAGGCTGCCGTCGTTGATCGACTGCACCGATCCACTGGTGGCAGGCGACAGGTAGAGGTCGGTCCAGTCGGTGCCGGGCAGCGGCCAGGAAGACCCTGCGACCGGGGTCACGTCGTCCGCCAGGAATTGCTCCCTGCTCCCGTCGGAGAGCAGCGCTTGGACGGCCGGCTGGGTGTTGACGCCGTTGTCCTGGCCCAGCAAGTAGTGGTCGAACCAGTCGGTGTACTCCGGGAACGGCGACACGCCGCTCGGGAAGCCGTCGTGCGCCCCCATGACGATCAGATGGCTTCCGTCGCCCTCGGTGTCCAAAAAGGCGTGGAACGCCCCGCGTTCCTCCACGTCGTCGAAGCCGTCGTCGGCCAGCACCGGAATGTGGTTGGGGTCGCCCTGGAAGCTCCGGTCCTGCCAGAACTGGTCCTCGGTGATGTTCGACCCGACCTCCACGGGGCCGGTGGCGTAACCGACGGCGGCACCGGGCACGGCTGCCGGGTTGCTCTGCTGCCCTTCGACCAGGTCCTCGAGCCAGGGGGCCAGGATCATGCCCTCGACGTCGGCGCCGACGGCGGGACTGGCGACGCCCCCGATGTCGAGCAGGTCGCGGTAGAGGTCCACCGTTCCGGACATGAGCGCCGCTGTCTTCACGCACGGAAGCGGCAGGTGCATGGAGTTGTAGACGACGAGGGCACTGGCCGAGAAGCCGTACAGAGCGATGCTCCCCCCGCTCCACGACTGTGAGCAGGCCCAGCCCAGGAAGCCGGAGAGGTCCTGCTGGTCCTCGGGTCCGGCAGCGTCGAGCGACCCGCCGCTCACGCCGGTGCCGCGCCACTGCAGCTCGATGTAGTTGTAGTCGGGGCCGGACCAGTCGAGGGTGCTCACGGCGGGGGCGTAGGGGCTGTCCTCGACGATGAGGGGACGGGGCTCCAGGGCGCCGAACCACCCCAGGCTGGCGTGCAGGACCGTCCCGTCATCGGCGGTGTACGAGAGGCCCTCGCTCGAGAACGCCTCTGTGCTTTTCGCCCGCTGGCGGCGTCCCGCCCTGCGTCGTCACCAGCAGGAGTCCGGCCAACAATCCCGCCGTCAGGAAACTGGTGGCCAGCTTTCTTCCCGTGGCTCGATCCGCCGCCATTCCGCCGCCCTCTCCCGCCCGCCCCGGGACCGCCCGCCGGTCCCGGCGAATTCTGTCCGCCCGGCGCCGACGGCGGCAATTGCCGGTGGCGGGCTACAGCCGGGGATCCCGGCGAGCCATGGGCCGAACTGCTCTGTTCCCGTAGCGCACGGAGAGGCAGAACAGGAAGAGGAGAAGAAGAGGGTCTGTCATGGTTGTCGCACCCGAGCCCCGGAGTGGCCACGGCAGGCACCGATCGGCCACCGGACTCCTCCGGTCGCTGACACCCCTCGTTTCCGAGCGCGTCGACCACGAAGTCGACGAGCCGCTGTTCCAGCGCGATCCCGAGTACATCCGCCGGCAGCTGTCCGCCGTGACCCGGGCAGTGAACCTCTTCTCACCGGAGGTCCGCGGCGGCGAGCACATCCCCGAGGCCGGACCCGTTCTTGTGGTCGGCAACCACTCCTGCCTCTTCTTCATGCCCGACGTCTGGATGACGGCTCTGGAGGTCGTCCGCCGGCGGGGGGTCGAGCAACCGGCCTACGCCCTCGGCTACGACCTGCTGTTCGCCGTTCCCGGTGTCGGCCCCTTCCTCCGGCGCATCGGGACCATCCCCGCTGGCGGCCCGGAAGCAGAACGCGCCCTGGCGCAAGGGGCGCTCGTGCTCGTCTATCCCGGCGGCGACCATGAGGCCTGTCGGCCGTGGACGGCTCGCAACACGGTGGATTTCGGCGGACATCGGGGCTTCGTGCGTCTGGCTCTACGGGCCGGCGTCCCGGTGGTCCCCGTGGTGACGCACGGGGCGCACGACGCCGTCGTCGTCATCGCACGGGGGGAGCGTCTGGCGCACCTACTCGGCTTGGACCCGCTTCGGATCAAGGTATTGCCGATCGTCCTCGGTCCGCTCGGGGTGGCTCCGGTCGTGACGCTGCCGATGCCGAGCGCCATCACCGTGGAATTTCTCCCGGCGCTCGATTGGCGAGGATACGGGCCAGAGGCAGCGGGAGACGAAACCGTCCTCTCGCAGTGTTACGAGCAGATCACCGACACGATGCAGGCGGCGCTCGACCGGCTCCACGCCGAGCGCTCCCACCCGGTTCTGCGGGGCTGGTGGAACCTCGTCCACCACGGGCCCCGGCATCTCGCCGTGCCGGCAGCATGAACACGGTCCTCGAGCAGACCCGGCGCGGCCCGTGGGCGCCCGTGCCACCTGACCACCGTGGTTCCGACGACGAGCCCGAACACCAGGCTCGTCGGCTCGACAAAGAGCTGGTCGCCGATTCGCCGCAGGCCTGAGGCGCCCCTGGCCCGCCCAGGGCCTGGCGCGGGCGGAGTTCAGCCGCCCTCTACCCCGCTGAGCCCCCCGCAGGGCTCGATGGCCCCTCGCCGAAGGGGGGCTGTCCACCGCCGAACTCCGGAGGTTCGCTGCTGCCGGACCCGACCGATGGCGAGGTCGCCGACCCGCCCCAGGGCCGCGGGATAGCGGTTGACGGGGGCGACCATCCCCTCTGTCCCCTCTGCCCCCGCTGCGACCTGGACGGCAGCGAGTTCGACCCGCTCCCAGCGGAAGGGTACGTGGGGGACGTCGAGGAGCCTGGTCTGCCGGGCAGGTCGGGGATGGTGGGGCCCGCCGAAGGCCCAAGGGCGGTCGTCGGGGTCGACTCGGGGACGGAAGTGGTCGTCGTGCTGGTGGACGGCGGGTCCGAGGTGGTCGTGGAGGTGGAAAGCGGCCAGTGAGGACGATGCGTCCGACGGTACTGCCCGGCGTAGGGCATGGCCGGGGCCGGGGCCGGGGCCGGGGGGAGGGTCGCCCCGGAACCGGTCCCGTGGCTCCAGGCGTGCCCACCGGCGGGCGGTGTCCAGCCGCCGTCATGGGGCGGCACCCTGGAGGACGTGGCCGACTGGTGCCACTTCCCACTCGGTGCCGCGGCCGAGGGGTTGGGCACTTCGGTGACTTCCTCGTCAAGCGTCGGAAGCCCGTTCACGGATCCGATGTTCGGGGTCTCGGGCCGGGTGGCGCCCACGAAACCGAGGGGAACGTCGGCGACGACGTCGTAGCGCACGACGGCTCCGGTGTAAGGAGCATCGATCATCTCGCCATGTCCGACGTAGATGCCGACGTGCTCGACGTCCTCGGGCCCGCCGCCGAAGAAGACGAGATCGCCCGGATCGAGCTCGGCGTCCTCGGGCAGAATGGGGCCGTAATCGTATTGGTCCTGCGCCACCCGGGGCAGGTGCAGTCCCGCCTCGGCGAAGACCCACTGTACGAGGCCCGAGCAGTCGAAGCCGACCTTGGGATTCTCGCCACCCCACACATAGGGCGTGCCGAGGTACGCCTGCGCGTCGGCGATGATCACCGAAGCCAAGGCGGCGTCGCCTGGCACGGTGCGGGCTGGGTCTTCGGTCGAGGTGAGCACCGTCGACGCGGAGCCACCGCCGGCGGCGTCGTCGCTGTATTGGGCGGCGTACGTCATGACCAGCTGGACGTAGGAGGCGGAGTGGTTGTAGTCGAAGATGGCGTCGTAGAGCGTGGCCGGGTTGCCGGCGCCATTGGCACAGAGCAGGTGAGCCGCCGAATACACCGCGTCGGCCGGGTCATAGGGAGAGGCGGGGTCCGCCCCGCCCGGCGCCACCACGGCATATTCGGCGAAGGTGGCGGGCTCGAACTGCATGGGTCCCTCCGCCCCGGCGGAGTTCGCCCCGGAGCGCACGCCGGGCAGGGTCGACTCGCCGAAGTCGGACTCCACCTTTGCGATCCCGGCCAGGATGGTCCATGACATCGACGGGCACTCGGCGGCAGCCGCCGCCTCGAACAGGGCCACGTACTGCGCAGGGATATCGCCCACGGCTCCGGTGGGATCAGGCGTCGTGGCGGAGACGGTGCTGAGGCCGGAGCCATTGCGCGTATCGGAGCCGGCCGGGGAGGAGCGGGTCGATCCTTGTGCGACGAACTCAGGTCGGGAGGGGGCGGAGGATGCGGCGGGCACGGACAGCGGGGATGGCACGGCGCCGATCCCGCCTGCCTCCGTCACACGCCAACCGCGGCGGGTCAGTGAAAGGGTCACGGGGATGTCGTTCGAAGAGCTCGACGACCCGGCCGAATCCGACACGGTGAGCTCGGTCTCCACCAAGAGCTCGACCGATGACGCGCTCTCGCCGGCCACCTCGATGCCCTCGACCGCGGCCCGGACCCGGTAGCCCTCTTCGGCCAGGGTGTCGGCCGGTCCCGAGCCTGGACGGGAGTCCAGCATGGAGGCCAACTTGCCGGTGGCCAGGACGGCGTCGCCAGCCGACGGCGAAGACGAGGGACTATACGACTCGAAGGAGACGACGAACCGGGCCGCCACCTGCTCGGCTGAGCGCAGGCCGGTCGATTCGTTACTGACAGAACTCGTCGTACCCAGCGAGCCGACTGCCAGCCCGGCGACGGCGCCGAGGACAACCATCCGCCGAGCCGACCTGGGAACCGCTGCACACACCGAGCGCGCGGCCGAAGCCACGCGTCCCCCCCTCCAACCCATCGCGTGACTTATCGGAACGGCGCCACTTCGCTTTAGTCATGAAGTGATGGGTTGTCGGTCACGTGGGAAGCATCGAGCTGTTCGACGTCTTCCCGTCGACTGCGGCGTGTAGTTGCTACGGCCGTTGACCCTGGCGTCGGCCTCTCGGGCCAAGTTCCGGCGGCCTCCTTTTCATCGCGGACGTTCGTGGACGTCATCCCGAGTTGCATTCCTCCCTCGCCGCGACCCAGAGGATTGGCGGGCCCTTAGTGTGCACCACCGGGGTGAAGCCAACGGACAGCAGTGGACTCAGACGACCTCAATCCGCAGTCGCCGATTGGTCACGACACCGTCATTGGCATTGCATAGCTGTCATTACTAATGGGCAACCGTTTGCCCACTAACCACTTTCGGTCCTCACGAGAAAGCCCTCAGGACCCGCTGCCATGCACCAGTTGTTGCTGGCACAAGAGAGGTAATCGAGTCCGCCAATATCGGGTGTGGTCACGTTGCTCCAGTTGCGACCCGAACCCTCCACGACGGCGGAGTTCTGCTCCCCTGCTACAGGGCCACCGGTCATGAGATCAAGCGTCGCTCCACTTCCGGCTGCACTGCACCCATCGTCGGAACACGACACACGCGTGAGGAAGATCAGCTGACCCAACGGAGGAGTCACGTAGAAAAGTGCCCAAGTGGAGCCGTTATAGGTCTCGACGTAAGAGGAGTTGAATCCGTTGGAAGCTACGACTACGCACGAGGAAGGAGCGGAGCACGAGACGTCCAACGGCACTAGGGAGCCGTTAGACGGATCAGGGGCGGTGCTCCAGGTTGCGCCATTCCAGGTGGTGATCAAATGATTGTACGGACCGGTGGGCTCGTAACCACTCACTGCCACGCAGAAGGTGGAGAGTGGACATGAGACGCTTGAGAGACTCAGGTTTTCGTTGTTCTGAACAGGCGGACCGGCTGACAACGTCCACGTCGTCCCGTTCCACAACTCGACAAGAGGGTTGTACGGACCAGTGGGAACATTGCCGGTCGAGTAGCCCACCGCCACGCAGAAGGTGCTTCCCACGCACGAAACCCCTTGAAGAGAGGCGTTCATCGAACCCGTCTCGCCCGGTGTAGGGACGACTGACCACGTCGACCCGTTCCACTCCTCCGACAGCGGCTTTTGGTTCGTGCCGTTGCCATATCCATTACCAACGGCCATGCAGAAGGTGGGCGACGTGCAGGCGATTTGGGTGATCTCGTTCCACGGGCCGGTCGAGGCACTGACAATGGGCACCGGCGACCACTCCGACCCTTCCCATTGTGCGGCCACCAGATCGATGGGGTCGTCAGCCTGGGGTCGTCCGATCGCCATACAGAACGTGGGATCGGTACAGGAAACGGCTCCACCGCCGTAGAAGTTTGGTGGTTCGGGGGAAACGGTCCAGGTGCCCGACGGCGAAGAGGATGGCACCGTTGTGGTGGTCGCCTGTTGGGGCACAGTCGTTGTGGAGGAGGATACCGAGGTGTTCGAGGTCGGCGGTAGAGTTGGGCTTGTCACCTCGGAAGAGGTTGGCAGACTTGTTGGCGTGCCCGAGGCTGCGGGGAGCTTCAGGGAGCTCGGGGCGCTCTTGGCCGGATGCCTGGGAGCAGTCATGCTGGAGGCAATTGCCGCCCCGGCCATGAGTAGCACCAACGATCCCACTGTGACCCACGGCATCAACCTCCGTACCGGGCCACCTAGGCGCACGGTCATCACCCCCTACCATTCTCCGTCACCTTTTCTCACTTGTCACCAGCCAGGGCCTATGGCCGAAGCTCAGGACGATTGGACCCCATCCGATATGTGTCGGTGCCGAGCACCCTGGCTAGAACGCCGGGTGACCGGTAAGCGGTTGAACGCCGGTGCACGGGTTCTTGACGATCATGCCCTTTTCGACTGAAACCTGGAGCATGCGCCCGCAACATCCGATACCTTGCGTTGG
>DATHCF010000192.1:0-2716 GCA_035319705.1 Acidimicrobiales bacterium
GGCGTACTTCGGCCGGCCCGAGATCTACCTGGAGCGGTACCTCGACTGGCCACGCCATATCGAGATGCAGATCATCGCCGACGGTCTGGGCAACGCCGTCTGGCTGGGCGAGCGCGACTGCTCGTGCCAGCGGCGTCATCAAAAGCTCATCGAGGAGACCCCGGCGCCGGAGTTCCCCGACGACATCCGCCAGGCCATGGGAGAAGCAGCCGTCACGGTGGCCAAGGCCTGCGGCTACGTGAACGCCGGCACCGTCGAGTTCCTCTATCAGAACGGAGAGTTCTTCTTCTTGGAGATGAACACCCGTTTGCAGGTCGAGCACCCGGTCACCGAGATGGTGACGGGGCTGGACCTGGTGGCATGGCAGCTTCGGGTCGCCGCCGGCAAGCCACTGGGGTTCTCCCAACAGGACGTGCGCCGCGACGGGCACGCCATCGAGGTGCGCATCAACGCCGAGGACCCCACGGCCGGCCGCTTCTCGCCGTCGCCCGGCCGCATCGAGCTGCTGCAGCCGGCGGGTGGTCCGGGGGTCCGGCTCGACGCCGGCTACGAGTCAGGGGACACGGTCAGCCAGTACTACGACAACCTGATCGGCAAGCTCGTCGTCTGGGCACCCGACAGAGAGGCGGCACGCCACCGCATGCTGCGGGCTCTGGGCGAGATGGTGATCCAGGGGGTGTCCACCACCATTCCCGCCGACGTCGTCATCCTCGAACACCCCGACTTCGTCGCCGCCCGTCACTCGACCAGATGGGTGGAGGACGCCCTCGACCTCTCCGCCGTCACCGCCGTCACGGCGGAGCGCACCGCACCATCGGGAGAATCCGAGGCCGAACCGCCCAGGGTCCTCCGGGAGGTGACCGCCGAGGTCGACGGGCGCCGCTATACGGTCAGGCTCTGGGTTCCCGAGGTGACAGGCAGCCTGGTCGGGGGACGCGTCGCCCAGCGGCCGTCGCGGTCTCGATCGGCGGTGACCGGCACCGGGTCAGGCACGGTGACCGTGCCCATGCAGGGCACGATCGTCAAGGTGCTGGTGGCGCCGGGCGACAGTGTCGAAGCGGGGCAGACGGTGTGTGTTCTCGAGGCGATGAAGATGGAGAACGCCATCGTGGCCGAGAAGAACGGCACGGTGACCGAGGTCAAGGTGTCCGCCGGTGACCCCGTCGGACCGGGGGACGTCGTGGCCGTGATCGAGTGAGCGTCGCAGGGCCTCGCTCACCCGGCCCGGCGACGGCCGGCGCCGCCAAGGAGGCGGCCCGGCAGGCCATCGAACAGCACCGGGCCGGGCTGGTGGCGCTCGCCCGGTCCCTGCACGACCGGCCCGAGCTCGGATTCGACGAGCACCACGCCGCAGCCGAGGTTGGCCGGATGCTGGATGCGGGCGGCCTGGAGGTGGAGACGGCGGTGGCGGGGTTGCCCACCGCGTTGCGGGCGCAGACCGGACCCGGCCCGCTGTCGTTGCTGCTGTGCGCCGAGTATGACGCCCTGCCGGGCATCGGCCACGCCTGCGGGCACAACCTCATCGCCGCCGCCGCCGTCGGCGCCGGCATAGGACTGGCGGCGGTGGCGGGCCAGCTCGAGTTGAAGGTGACGGTTCTCGGCACGCCCGCCGAAGAAGGCGGCGGCGGAAAGGTGTTGCTGCTGGAGCGCGGTGCCTTTGCCGGCGTGCACGCGGCGATGATGGTCCACCCCTGGCACGAGGACCGTCTCGGGGCCGTCTGCCTGGCTGTGGACCATGTCGAGGTCCGTTTCGGCGGCCGGGAAGCCCACGCCTCGGCGGCTCCGCACAAAGGTGTCAACGCCGCGGACGCCATGGTGCTGGCCCAGGTGGCCATCGGCCTCTTGCGCCAGCAGCTGCCCGCGGGCAACCAGGTGCACGGCATCGTCATCAAAGGCGGCGACGCCGTCAACGTGATCCCCAAGCAGACGGTGGGGCGTTTCATGATGCGAGCCGGCACCATCGAGGAGCTCGAGGTCTTGCGCCCCCGAGTGGAACGCTGCTTCGAAGCGGGGGCCCTGGCCACCGGCTGCTCGGTGGAGGTCGAGGATCTGTGCCCCCGGTACTCCAACTACGTCGCCGACCGCCGCTTACTGGAGCGCTGGCGGGCCAACGCCGAGTCGCTCGGGCGCCGCTTCTCCGCCGACGACGCCGGGGCACCGCTCCCTACTTTCTCGACCGACATGGGCAACGTGTCGCGGACCATGCCGTCCATCCACCCCCTGCTCGGGCTCGACTCGGGCGGCGCGGTGATCCACGAACCGGCCTTCGCCGACGCGGTGGTGGGACCGAGCGCCGAGCAGGCGGCCATCGACGGGGCGCTGTCCATGGCCTTCACCGCCATCGACGTCGCCACCGACCCCGATCTCCGCCGACACGTGATGGAGCGCCCGTCGGACTGACGGCGGGGCCCCCCGGCACGGCGGCCGGCGCGGCCGCAGGAGGCGCTCAGCCGCCCGGCTGGTAGACGCCGAACTCCCGGCGCAGGACGTCGGACACCTCGCCCAACGTGGCCATGGCCTTGAGGGCACGCCGCATGGGCACGAGCAGGTTCTGGGTGCCGCGGGCTGCCGCCTGCACCTCGGCCAGCGCTGCCTCGACCGCGGCTTGGTCCCGCTCGGCCCGGACCGACCGGGTGCGCTCGACCTGCGCCTTTTGCAGAGCAGGATCGATGGGGAACACCTCGGACGGCTCCGGTTCGTCGTCGATGAAGCGGTT
>DATHCF010000193.1:0-2195 GCA_035319705.1 Acidimicrobiales bacterium
GGGCCTCCTCGACGCCGCCGACGGCTGGCTGCGCACCAAGTTCACCGAGCTCGGTGTGATCGCCTTCGAGGACTGGACCGACACCGGCGAGGAGTACGACAGCCTGCAGGCGACCGGCGAGGTGGCGGCCGCCTCCTGAGCCGGCTGCGTTTTCCCGGCGGCGGGCGCCAGGACCCTCTCCGTGCCGGCGCCGTCCGGCAGATAGCCTGAGCCGATGGGCATCGCGCAGGGACCGGGTCGCTTCGGTGGCGTGCTCACCGCCATGGTCACGCCCTTCGACGAGGTCGGCGCCCTCGACGTGGACGGCGCCGTGGTGCTCGCCCGCCATCTGGCGGCCCACGGCAGCGACGGGCTGGTGGTGGCCGGGACGACGGGTGAGGGACCGGTGCTCTCCGACGACGAGCTGGTCGAGCTGTGGCGCGCTGTGGCCGAAGCGGTCACCGTGCCGGTGGTGGCCGGCACGGGCACGGCGAACACCGTCCACAGCATCGAGCTCGTGCGACTGGCGCAGCAGGCCAAGGCGGCCGGCGCCCTGGTGGTGACCCCGTACTACAGCCGTCCGCCGCAGGCCGGCCTGTTCGCCCATTTCCGGGCGGTGGCCGAGGCCACCGAGCTGCCCGTGCTGCTCTACGACATCCCCGTCCGCACGGGCCGGCGGATCGACCCGTCGGTCATCCTGGAGCTGGCCGCCACGGTGGGAAACATCGTGGGGGTGAAGGACGCCACCGGCGACGTGGGCGGGGCCGCCCACCTGGTGGCGTCCGCGCCCGCGGGGTTCGAGCTGTATTGCGGTGAGGACCGCCTCACGCTTGCCCTGCTGGCGGTGGGGGCGGTGGGGGTCATCAGCGTGGAGTCGCACTGGGCCGGTGACCTGCTGGCCCACATGCTGGCCGCCTTCGCCAAGGGCGACGTGGAGGGCGCCGAGGCGCTCAACGCCGCGCTGGCGGAGTCGCACGACTTCCAGAGCACCGAGCTCTACCCCAACCCGTTGCCGGCCAAGGCGGCGTGCCGGGCTCTGGGCCTGCCCGCCGGCCAGTGCCGGCTTCCCTTGGGGCCGTCGAGCGCCGAGCTCGACGAGCTGGCTCGCGGCGTGCTGTCGCGGCTCGAGCCCACAGCCGGCATCGACAGGGTCCGTCCAGGCGTCCTTGGCTGACCCGGTCCGCATCACGTTTCTCGGCGGCCTGGGGGAGATCGGCCGCAACTGCGCCTGTCTGGAGACGGCCGGGCGCATCGTCGTCCTCGACTGCGGGGTCATGTTCCCCGATCCCGACATGCCCGGGATCGACCTGGTGCTTCCCGATCTGACCTATCTGCGCGACAACGCCGAGCGGGTCGAGGCGGTGGTGCTCACCCACGGGCACGAGGACCACACGGGCGGCCTCGCCTATCTGCTGCGTGAGTTGACGGCGCCGGTGTACGGCTCGGCCCTCACCCTGGGCCTGGCCCGCCACCGGGTGGAGGAGGCGGGGCTCGAGGACCGCGCCCGGCTCGTCGAGGTGTCCGACGGCGAACGCCGTCAGATCGGTCCCTTCGAGGTCGAGTTCATCGCCGTCACCCACTCGGTGCCGCACGGCTTCGCCACCGCCTTCCACACCCCCCAGGGCGTGATCCTGCATTCGGGGGACTTCAAGATCGACCTCACCCCGGTGGACGGGCGGCTCACCGACCTGGCCCGCATCGGGGCCCTCGCCGACGGCCCGGGCATCCGCCTGCTCTTGTCGGATTCCACCAATGCCGAGGAGCCCGGGTTCACGGAATCGGAGACAACGGTGGGGGCGGCCTTGGAGCGCGTGTTCCACGCCTCGTCGGGACGGCGGGTGGTCGTCACCTGTTTCGCCAGCCACATCCACCGCGTGCAGCAGGTGGTGGACGCGGCGCTCGACAGCGGCCGGAAGGTGGCGACGCTGGGGCGCTCCATGGCCAAGAACGTCACCCTGGCGCGCCGGCTGGGCGTGCTGGCCGTCCCCGAGGATGCGCTCGTCGACGTTGAGGAGGTCGACCGTCTTGCTCCCGGCGAGGTGTGCGTCATCTCGACCGGCTCCCAGGGCGAGCCGCTTTCGGCGCTGGCGCTGATGGCGGCGGGGGAGAGCAAGTGGCTGCACCTGCGGCCCGGTGACGTGGTGGTGATCAGCGCCCATCCCATCCCCGGCAACGAGTGGGCGGTGAGCCAGGTGATCGACGGCCTGTACCGGCGG